>NZ_VULP01000005.1:0-134496 GCF_009697165.1 Anaerobutyricum soehngenii
AGAGCATTGTTTTGGTGTGCCGTCAAGGGTGGCGTACGCTGCCGAAAGCTAACATATCTGCAATTTTCAAGGTTCCGATGGAGCCTTTTTTTCAGCTCCATTTTTTCATAGGCTACTTTACACTACCTTCTCCTTTCTCATCTTGACTAGACGTTTGCAAAAACACTCATATCCATATACATACAGCAATTTTTTTGGCTATGGGTATTTCGTAATTACCTATTCTTCTTAAAATATCAACATTGATTTAATATTGTATTAAAGACAAATAATCTAACTTATTATATACTAATCTACATATAAAAAAAAGCCCGTTTTACTAATTCATAAAATTAATAAAAAGGGCTTTTTATTGTTATATTATAACGTTAGGGTCAAAAGGTATTCTGTCCCTAACTTGATGTCATGAATTATTCCGTAGCTAACGCTACTTCCGTAATTCTTACATCTACATATTATTCTGTTAAAAATCCGGTATACTGACGTACTAATGTCTGGGATTCAATCTGTTTCATTGTCTCTAATACTACACCAGCGATAATGATGATAGATGTTCCTCCAAAGGAGACATTCGCGCCGAAGAATCCGTTAAAGAAAATCGGAATTACTGCAACGATACAAAGACCAATCGCACCGATAAAAATAATATAAGTTAAAATTGAATTTAAATAATCAACGGTTGCTTTACCAGGACGTACACCTGGAATATAACCACCCTGTTTCTTCATATTATTAGATATTTCTAAAGGATTAAAAGTAATCGATGTATAGAAATATGCAAATACTACGTTAAGAAGCAGGTAAATGATTAAACCAATTGACCAGTTCCAATGATCTGGATTACACCAGTTAGACTGATTTAACGCGTTGAAAATAAATCCAGCAGTTCCTTTTGGATTAGCTCCAACGAGCTGCTTGATTACCAGTGGGAACTGTAACAGGGAAGATGAAAAGATAATTGGCATTACGTTTGCTGTATTTACTTTTACAGGTAATGTTGATCCTAATCCTCCAAGCTGGCTTCCACCCTGGATTTTTCTTGAATACTGCACAGGAATTCTTCTCTCTGCATCATTTAAAACAATTGTAAAAATAATTGTTCCAAGAATAACAAGGAAAATGATTACTCCGGCAATAATTACATTGCTAATCTGTTTACCTTCCATAAATTTCTGGTACAGATTAAATAAATCACTTGGCATACGGGAAACAATGTTACAAAGAAGGATAATGGAAATACCATTTCCTACACCTTTATCTGTAATCTGTTCACCGAGCCACATAACAAAGACGGAACCTGCTGTTAAACAGACAATCATCTCTATTACGATCAGCGGACCATAGTTTGACAAAAGTCCCTGTTTTCCAAAGCCAATTGCCAAACCAGCACTTTCAAGAACGGAAAGTGCAAGCGTAACAAATCTTGTAATATTGTTAATCTTTTTACGTCCATCCTCGCCATCACGATACAGCTCTTCCAATGCCGGAATGGCAATGGTAAGAAGCTGAATGATGATGGATGCTGTGATGTATGGTGTTACGTTTAACGCGAACAGTGACATAGATTCAAATGATCCGCCAGTAAAGGAATTCAAAAGGTTGAAAGAATCTCCTAACAATGAGTTTAAATACTGGCTGATTGTATCAGTGTCAATTCCCGGTATTGGAAGCTGACTGCCCAATCGGCAGATAACTAAAACTACTAATGTAAATAGGAGTCTCTTTCTAATATCCTTCACTTTCAGAGCATTTCTGAGAGTTTCGAACATTAAATCACCTCAGCTTTTCCGCCAGCAGCTTCAATCTTAGCTACAGCACTCTTAGAGAATGCGTTAACCTGAACTGTAAGCTTCTTGCTTAATTCTCCGTTTCCAAGAATTTTAACACCATCAAAGGTATTTTTTACTAAACCACTTTCAATTAAAGTGTCGATTGTTACAACGCTATCTGCTTCGAATCTTTCAAGTTCGGAAACATTGATTGCGATGATTTTCTTTGAGTTGATGCAAGTGAAGCCTCTCTTAGGAAGTCTTCTGTATAAAGGCATCTGTCCACCTTCAAAACCTACACGAACTTTTCCGCCAGAACGAGATTTCTGACCTTTCTGTCCTCTGCCTGCAGTCTTTCCGTTTCCTGAACCATGTCCACGACCTACACGGAAAGCATCGCTGTGTTTGGAACCTGCAGCAGGATGTAAATTAGATAAATTCATTTACGGGTACCTCCTTATCTGCAATTAAATTTCTTCAACTTTTACCAAGTGTCTAACATGCCAAATCATTCCGCGTACAGCATCGTTGTCAGGCATTTCAACTGTTTTGTTGACTTTTTTAAGTCCTAATGCTTCTACAGTTGCTCTCTGTTTAGGAATAGCACCGATAGGAGACTTAACTAATGTGATTTTTAATTTATCTGCCATCTTTCTTTCCTCCTTTTACAGTTCGTCAACTGATTTGCCACGAAGTCTTGCAACTTCTTCTGGAGTCTTGATTTCTTTAAGACCAGCGATTGTAGCAAGTACTACGTTCTGTTTGTTGTTAGATCCTAATGCTTTGGAACGGATATTCTTATATCCTGCAAGTTCAAGAACCGCACGAGAAGGACCTCCGGCGATGATACCGGTACCTTCTGGAGATGCTTTTAATAAAACTTCTGCACTTCCAAATTTTCCAATGAAATCATGTGGGATGGAACCTACTTCATTTACAGGAACCTTAACCAGTTTCTTCATAGCGTCTTCTTTTCCCTTACGGATAGCTTCAGGAATTTCAATCGCTTTACCTAAACCAGCTCCAACATGACCGTTTTTATCACCAACTACTACTAAAGCAGCGAAACGCATATTACGTCCACCTTTTACTACCTTAGTAACACGTTTGATTGATACTACTGTTTCTTCTAATTCTAATTGACTAGCATCAATTAATTCGCGCTTCATGTTATATCCTCCTTGTTTAGAAATTAAGACCAGCTTCACGGGCTGCATCTGCCAGTGCCTGAATCTTACCCTGGTAAATGAAACCTCCTCTGTCGAAGACAACTGTTGTGATACCTTTTTCAATTGCTCTCTTAGCAATTACTGTTCCTAAATGGGCTGCTGCTGCAACGTCATTCGTTTTTTCAAGCTCTGCCTTAACTTCTTTCTGTACTGTAGAAGCTGAAACGAGAGTTTTTCCAACGGTATCATCAATAATCTGAGCATACATATGATTGTTGCTTCTGAATACGGCTAAACGTGGAGTAGAAGCAGTTCCGCTGATGCGGTTACGAAGTCTTCTATGTTTTTTAGCACGAACTTCACTTCTTGATTTTTTATTAATCATTCTTACTTCCTCCTAATTATTTCTTACCTGTCTTGCCGACTTTACGTCTGATTACTTCATCAGCATACTTGATACCTTTTCCCTTGTAAGGTTCTGGTTTTCTCTTTTCTCTGATTTCAGCTGCGTACTGTCCAACTTTCTGTTTGTCGATTCCCTTAATAGTAATCTTGTTCTGTCCTTCTAATACAGACTCAAGACCTTCTGGGTCTTCTATTTCTACAGGATGAGAATATCCAAGAGAAAGAATAAGTTTCTTGCCCTGTTTCTGAGCTCTGTAACCAACACCGTTGATTTCAAGAACTTTTTCGTATCCCTTTGTAACACCTGTTACCATATTTGCAACCAGAGTTCTTGTAAGACCATGTAAAGATTTCATTTTCTTTAAATCGTTAGGTCTTGTAACAACTACCTGATTATTTTCAACTTTAATGTCCATCTCTACAGGAAGACTCTCTGTGAGTGTTCCTTTAGGACCCTTTACAGTCACAACGTTGTTCTCTGCAACAGTAATTTCAACACCTGCAGGAATTTCAACTGGTAATCTACCAATTCGTGACATATCGCACCTCCTTAAATTGTCGGAAAAGACTGCGTCTTTTCTGTTTTCAGTAGTATAAAATATCTATAATATCAGATGTAAAGTAGTTCTGTTGAAGAACTACCATACAAATGCTAATACCTCTCCACCTACGTTCATAGAACGAGCTTCTTTGTCTGTAACAACACCTTTATTTGTGGAAATAATTGCTACGCCTAAACCACCAAGTACTCTTGGCATGTTCTCAACGTCTGCGTATACTCGAAGTCCTGGTTTAGAGATTCTCTTTAATCCAGAAATAATTCTTTCATTCTTATCAGCACCGTATTTTAATGCAATACGGATTGTTTTGAATGCACCATCCTCGATGATGTCATAACCTTTGATGTATCCTTCTTTTAAAAGGATATCAGCGATGGAAATTTTCATTTTAGATGCAGGAACATCTACTGTATCGTGTTTTGCAGTATTTGCATTACGAATTCTAGTAAGCATATCTGCAATTGGATCGCTCATTGTCATTATTAGCTGCCTCCTTCCTAATATTTCTACCAGCTTGCTTTTTTAACTCCAGGAATCTGACCTTTATATGCTAATTCACGGAAGCAGATTCTGCAGATTCCGTATTTTCTTAAATAAGCATGTGGGCGGCCACAAATTTTGCAACGAGAATATTCTCTAGATGAGAATTTCTGATTACGCTGCTGTTTAACTTTCATTGCTTTCTTAGCCATTAGAAATCCTCCTAACTATTTTGCGTACGGCATTCCAAATAAAGTAAGTAATTCACGAGCTTCTTCATCAGTATGAGCTGTTGTAACGAAGATAACATCCATACCTCTAACTTTGTCTACCTGATCGTACTCGATTTCAGGGAAGATTAACTGCTCTTTAATACCAAGAGCGTAGTTTCCTCTTCCGTCAAATGCGTTAGGGTTAACACCTCTAAAGTCACGTACACGTGGTAAAGCAAGGTTAATAAGACGATCAGCGAATTCGTACATCTTATCGCCTCTTAAAGTTACTTTACATCCGATAGGCATTCCTTCTCTTAACTTGAAGTTAGCAACGGATTTCTTTGCTTTACAAACTACAGCTTTCTGACCTGTGATCTTTTCCATATCACCGATTGCAGAATCTAATAATTTATGATTTTCTTTTGCATCACCAACACCCATGTTTACAACGATCTTAACGAGCTTTGGAATCTGCATTTCATTTTTATAGCCAAATTTTTTCATCATGGCAGCCTTAATCTGGCTGTCATACTGTTCTTTCAGTCTACTCAACTTCGGTCAGCCTCCTCTCTTGAATTAGTCGATTACTTCGCCAGTTGATTTTGCGAAACGTACTTTCTTTCCATCTACAAATTTGAAACCAACTCTTGTAGGCTGTCCATTGTGGAGCAGCATAACGTTAGATACGTCGATTGCTGCTTCTTCCTGAACAATACCACCAGCCTGATTCTGCATGCTTGGTTTTGTATGTTTTGTAGCCATGTTGATGCCTTCTACAACAACTTTATGATTCTTAGCGTCAACGGAAAGAACTTTTCCTTCTTTATCAATATCTTTACCGGCAATAACTTTTACCATGTCATTTCTTTTAATTTTCTGAGCCACAGTAGTTACCTCCTTATAATACTTCCGGTGCTAAGGAAACAATCTTCATGAATTTCTTCTCACGAAGTTCTCTAGCAACTGGTCCAAAAATACGGGTTCCTCTTGGATTCAGGTCATCTTTGATGATAACTGCAGCATTTTCGTCAAATTTGATGTAAGAACCATCTTTACGACGAGCGCCTTTTTTGGTACGTACAACTACGGCTTTTACTACGTCACCTTTTTTTACAACACCGCCTGGTGTTGCATCTTTAACTGTAGCAACGATAGTATCACCGATATTAGCATATCTTCTTGTTGAGCCACCCATAACACGGATACAAAGAAGTTCTTTTGCTCCAGTATTATCAGCAACTTTAAGTCTAGATTCCTGTTGGATCATACTATATCTCCTTCCGTGCTAACTATTTAGCCTTCTCAACGATTTCAACAAGTCTCCATCTTTTATCTTTAGATAAAGGTCTTGTTTCCATTACTTTTACTCTGTCACCAATTCTACACTCATTGTTTTCATCATGAGCTTTTAATTTATAAGTTCTTTTTACGATCTTGTTATATAAAGGATGTTTTACGTTGTCTGTTACGCTTACAACGATTGTTTTATCCATTTTATCGCTTGTTACGAGACCTACACGAGTTTTTCTAAGGTTTCTTTCCACAACAAATTCCTCCTTCCCGATTACTCAGCACTATTCTGTTCAGCAATGATTCCCTGGATTCTGGCAATATTTCTTCTGACTTCTTTAATTCTGCTGGTGTTATCTAACTGATTTGTTGCGTTCTGGAATCTCAAATTAAATAATTCCTTTTTAGCAGCTACTAATTCTTCATTAAGTTCTGCGATGGATTTTGCTCTTAAATCTTCTACATACTTAGTTGTTTTCACTGTTATCACCGCCTTCTAAATCTGCACGAGATACGATTTTACATTTTACTGGCAATTTATGCATTGCAAGACGTAAAGCTTCTCTCGCTGTTTCTTCAGGTACTCCAGCAACTTCGAACATTACACGACCTGGTTTAACTACTGCTACCCAATATTCCAGTGAACCTTTACCAGAACCCATACGAGTTTCTGCAGGCTTTGCTGTAACCGGTTTATCTGGGAAAATTTTGATCCAAACTTTACCACCACGCTTCATATAACGAGTCATGGCTACACGGGCTGCTTCAATCTGGTTGGATTTAATCCAACATGGATCACAAGCTACCAGTCCGAAATCACCATAAGTGATAGTTGTTCCTCTTGTAGCTTTTCCAGCCATGGAACCACGGAACTGTTTACGACGTTTTACTCTTTTAGGCATTAACATTATTTATCGCTCCCTTCCTTAGTTTCCTTTGTAGGAAGTACTTCACCATGGTATACCCAAACTTTTACACCAACTTTTCCGTAAGTTGTGTTAGCTTCAGCGAAACCATAATCAATATTTGCTCTAAGTGTCTGCAGTGGAATTGTTCCCTCGCTGTAGAACTCTGTACGGGCCATATCTGCTCCACCTAAACGTCCGGAACAAGATGTCTTAATACCTAATGCACCGTTTCTCATAGTTCTCTGCATACAGGATTTCATTGCACGACGGAAGGAAATACGATTCTCTAACTGCTGTGCGATGTTCTCAGCTACTAACTGAGCATCTTTATCTACATCAAATCTCTTAACTTCTTTGATTTCGATGATGAGTTTCTTTCCTGTAAGCTTTTCAAGCTCTTTCTTTAACTCATCGATTGCAGAACCGCCACGTCCAATAACGATACCCGGTTTTGCTGTATGAATAATGATCTTTACACGATCGGAAGCACGTTCGATTTCTGTTCTAGAAATTCCTGCGCTGTATAAACGTTTTTTAATATATTTTCTGATTTTATCATCTTCAACAAGATTATCTGCGAAATCTTTTTCTGCATACCATCTTGAATCCCAATCCTTGATGATTCCGACTCTTAAACCATGAGGATTAACTTTCTGTCCCATTGTAAACCTCCTTATCTTTCATCCAGAACAACAGTAATATGGCACTGTCTCTTTTCGATTCTGTAAGCACGGCCCTGTGCTCTAGGCTGTATTCTCTTCATTGTAGGTCCTTTATCTGCGTAACACTCTGCTACATAAAGGTTCTCTCTATTCATGCCATTATTGTTCTCTGCGTTTGCAATGGCAGATTTTAATAACTTTCCAATGATTTCTGAAGCGTATCTTGGATTATATTCTAAAATTCCTAAAGCTGTTTCAACATCTTTACCTCTGATGGCATCAAGTACGAAACATGCTTTTGTTACAGAACATCTAGCGTAAGAAAGCTTAGCAGATGGTCTGGTATCTTTATTTGCATTTCTCTCTCTTTTAATCTGGGATCTATGTCCTTTTGCCATGGATGAACCCTCCTTTCAGGCTGTTATCTATCTAACTTTACTCTTCTTTTCGTCTTTTCCATGTCCTCTGTATGTTCTGGTTGCAACGAATTCTCCTAATTTATGTCCAACCATATCTTCTGTAACATATACAGGTACATGTCTTCTTCCATCATGAACTGCGAAGGTATGACCTACGAAGGATGGGAAGATAGTAGAACGGCGGGACCATGTTTTAATAACACTCTTGTCGCCGGACTGATTCATCGCATCTACTTTTTTTAATAAACTTGCATCAGCAAATGGTCCTTTTTTTAATGAACGAGCCATGAGTTACCTCCTTAATTATTTAACGTTCTTTCCGTCTCTTGTTCTTACAATCAATTTGTTAGACTGCTTGTTTTTCTTTCTGGTCTTTAAGCCGAGTGCCGGTTTACCCCATGGAGTACATGGACCTGGACGACCGATACTAGCTTTACCTTCTCCACCACCATGTGGATGGTCGTTAGGGTTCATAACAGAACCACGAACTGTAGGACGGATTCCCATGTGACGTTTACGTCCTGCTTTACCAATGTTGATCAGGTCATGTTCAATGTTTCCAACCTGGCCGATTGTAGCACGACAGTTCAGAGGAACCATTCTCATTTCTCCGGATGGAAGTCTTAATGTTGCATATTTTCCTTCCTTAGCCATAAGCTGTGCGGAGTTACCAGCGGAACGAACTAACTGAGCTCCTTTTCCAGGATGCATCTCGATGTTGTGAATTTCTGTACCAACTGGGATGTTCTCAAGTGGAAGGCAGTTTCCAATATGAATTTCAGCGTCTGGACCGTTCATGATTGTTGTGCCAACCTCTAATTTATTAGGTGCAATAATGTAGGACTTCTGTCCATCTACGTAACAGATTAAAGCAATGTTTGCTGTTCTGTTTGGATCGTACTCGATAGCAACAACTTTTGCTGGAATACCATCTTTATTTCTCTTGAAATCGATTAATCTATATTTCTTCTTAGCACCGCCGCCACGATGTCTAACTGTGATTTTACCCTGGTTGTTACGGCCGGAATTCTTCTTTAAAGAATAAGTGAGAGATTTCTCAGGACTTTTCTTTGTGATCTCTGAAAAATCAGATCCGGTCATATGTCTTCTGGAAGGTGTATATGGGTTATAAGTTTTGATTCCCATTACTTTCACTCCTTTCGTTTCCGAATATTTGATATCACGCTTTTATGCGTATAATTTCCTGTTATCTTTAAATCTTACAGACCTTCAAAAATCTGAATATCAGCGCTATCCTGTGTTAACTGAACAATGGCTTTTTTCTTGGCAGCAGTTCTTCCGTAAACCATGCCTCTTCTTTTCTTTTTACCTTTTAAGTTCATTGTGTTAACTTTAGCAACTTTAGCACCCTCGAACATTCTCTCAACTGCTTCTTTAACCTGAGTCTTAGTTGCATCTGGATTTACGTAAAATGTGTATTTCTTTTCGCCCATAGCAGTCATACTTTTTTCAGTAACGACTGGCTTTAAGATGACGTCATAATATTTTAAATCTGCCATTATGCGTATACCTCCTCGATTGCTGCAACTGCCTCGCTTGTAACAACAACTGTATCGTATTTAAGAATATCGTATACGTTGATGTTGTTTAATGCAGTAGTTGCTACTTTAGGTAAGTTGTTAGCTGACTTAACCACAACATCGTCTTTTTCTTTTGTTACGATTAAAGCCTTCTCAACTTTGAGATTATCTAAAACTGCTTTGATCTGTTTTGTTTTAATCTCAGCTAATTTTAACTCATCTAATACGATGAATTTGCTCTCATTAACTTTAGATGTTAAAACAGATTTCATTGCGAGCTGTTTTTCTTTCTTATTCATCTTTACGGAATAATCTCTTGGTGTTGGAGCAAATACAACTCCGCCGCCTGTCCACTGTGGAGCACGGATAGATCCCTGTCTTGCATGACCTGTTCCTTTCTGTCTCCATGGTTTTCTTCCGCCGCCTCTTACTTCAGAACGTGTTTTAGCTTTCTGAGTACCCTGGCGTTTATTTGCAAGCTGTGCTACAACAGCCTGATGTACTAAATGTTCATTCACAGGCACTGCAAAGATAGAATCGCTTAATTCGATTGTACCAACCTGAGCACCTTCCATATTATAAACAGATACTGATGCCATTTGTAAGTCCTCCTTCCTTAAGCGCCTACGCTTTAACTGCTGCTTTTAATGTTACTAAAGACTTCTTAGGTCCTGGAACGGATCCTTTTACTAAAATAACATTATTTTCTGCATCTATTTTAACTACTTCAAGATTCTGGATAGTGATCTGTACATGTCCCATCTGTCCAGGCATCTTCTTGCCTTTCATTACCTTGGATGGGTCAGATGCCATACCGTTTGATCCTGCATGACGATGGTATTTAGAACCATGTGTCTTAGGACCCGTATGCTGTCCATGTCTCTTGATAGCTCCCTGAAAACCTTTACCTTTTGAAATAGCAGTTGCATCAACTTTATCACCAGCTTCAAAAATATCAACTGTGATTTTCTGACCTAATTCGTAATTCTCTGCATCGTCTAATTTAAATTCTTTGACGAATCTCTTAACAGATACTCCTGCTTTTTCGAAATGTCCTTTCATTGGCTTTGTGGATAACTTTTCTCTCATATCCTGGAAGCCAACCTGTACGGCACTGTAGCCGTCATTCTCAACTGTTTTAACCTGTGTTACTTCACAAGGTCCAGCCTGTAATACTGTAACCGGAATTAATTCACCATCTTCTGCGAAGATCTGAGTCATACCGATCTTTGTTGCTAAAATAGCCTTCTTCATTTCGTCTTCCTCCTAATTTTCTACAGCGGATTGCTTCAAACATCTGATGCAATCATTCTAGTCTACAGCGGATTACCCTCTCAAAATGTCTTACGTTACCGTCTGGATAATCATACTAGCTATAGGACATAAAATTATTTCTGTTTCATCTTGATGTCGATGTAAACACCTGCTGGCATTTCGAGTCTTGATAATGCATCAACTGTCTTCTGTGTTGGTGTAATGATATCAATTAATCTCTTATGTGTTCTCTGCTCGAACTGCTCTCTGGAATCTTTGTATTTGTGAACCGCTCTAAGAATTGTAACTACCTCTTTCTTAGTTGGCATCGGTACTGGACCGCTCACCTTAGATCCTGTTTTCTTTACAGTTTCGATAATGCTCTTTGCGGATGCATCGATTAACTGATGATCATACGCCTTCAACGTGATTCTCATAATTTGACTTGCCATAAAAAAAGTCGCCTCCTTTTCGCACTTAATCTAGTACGACAAGCGGTGACTGTACACTCCTCCGTGTGTATCATCTAAGATACCACACTGCGTCTCTACGCTGAATTTGTAGATTGTAATTATTGTACAGTGACTTGTCGCCAGTTTCTAAACTTGACATTCGCTCCACGGAAAACCTGCAATGGATTTTTCCATCACAGCAACCTCTCGCTTCATCGCTATCATGTCACACAACGCTTTTTATTATACACGATTTTCCCGAGAAATCAAGTACTTTTTTAAAAAACTTTTGAAGTTATATCAAGAAGTTTTTTGTGCAGATTGACGAAAGAATTATTTTTATCATAGAGACAAAACTTCATGATATGCGGGAATCATGAAGTTTCGTTCTAAATACCCTGGGGACAATCCCATCTGTTTTGATTTTCTCTATTGTTTATATTCTTTATTCAGTATAGTAAATTTATCTTTGAGTCCTTTTGTAACAGTAACTTTTTTATTCTGGTCGATGAAGATGCCTTCGGCTCCGTAGGTTTCTAAAAGTTTTTGGCCTTTTTCTTTGCCGAGGACAAAACAGGCTGTAGATAGACCATCGGAGAGCAAGCCGCTATCGCTTACGATTGTTACGGAAATCAATCCGCTGTCTGCCGGATATCCAGTTGACGGATCAAGGATGTGATGATATCTTTTTCCATCCTGCATAAAATACTTTTCGTAATCTCCTGATGTGGAGACGTTGGTTGTGCCGGAGAGGGACAGGACGCCCATCGCTTCCCCGTCTTGTCCTCTTGGGTTTTGTACGGCAACGTTCCAATCGCTTCCATCTGCTTTACTTCCATATAAAAGGATGCTGCCTCCGACAGCGATAACTGCTCCACTTACTTCTTTTTGCTTTTTTAAATAATCCTGCACTACATCACAGGCAATCCCTTTTCCTACCGCTCCAAGATCAAGAGTGCATTTATCCCCTATATATATAGAAGAAACACTTTCATTTGTATTGGTATTTGTGCTTGTATCTTCGGATGTTTCTTTATTTTTAGCTGTATTATCTTTTATATCTTTATCTACGTTCTTTTTCGTATTCGCTGTATTCTGAGATTCTACTTTCTCCAGATGTATCTTAGTATACCCAGTATCTTCTAAAGTATTCTTTATTTCCTGTTTTGACGGAACTTTCTGGTTGTCCCCTTCTATGTTCCATAATCTTGTAAGTCTGCCGATTGTCGGGTCAAATGCTCCGTTACTTCGCTTTGCAAGTTCTAAAGAATCCTCTACCCATGAAGTCATATCAGAATCCAGTTTTGTCTTTATCCCTTTTTGTGCATCTGCATTAATCTTTGAAACAACGCTGTGATCCTCCCTCCAGGAAAGCTGATCTTTTTCAAGTTTATCAAGTTCTTCCTTTATATCTTGGGTAACATCTTTTGTTCCGTATATTTTTTCACTTAATACGGTACTCATGACGAAGTCAGTTTTGCTATATTCCTGAGGCGAGGAAGTTTCTATAGAAGCATCTGCTGTTGTTTGTTCGAATGCCGGTTTCATATTTCCCTTATCAGAAGAACAGGCTGTCATAGATAAGAGGAGGCAACCTGCCATAATAATAGATAAAATTTGTTTCTTCATATTAGATATCCCATTCCTCGTCTTCCACTATTGGAATATTCTCAGATATTAGTTCTTTCTCTTTATTTTTTTGCTTCTTTTTTCCATCTATACTCAACACTAGTTCTCTGCAAGCATCCAATCCTTCTTTACATATTTCTATGTCATCCTTACTTACAAAAAAAGAATTGTCTCCTGGATATCTTGCATTGAAATAATAGTCATTCAACGCATTAATATCACGTTTTACTCTCAATGGAATCTGAATACTCATTTCATTAGATAAATAATTCATCAACTGCGATAAATTATATGTTCGTAAAGTTCTCGTTCGCAAATCAAGTCTTTGCTCATCATGGTCATATTGGTCTATCAGGTGTTTTAAATACTTCTCGGCAGTATTCTGTGCATTCGCAGCCATATTATTGGCTACATATCCTGATTCATAACTATGCATAAAATATTTATAATCATTTTCTGCAAAATCTAAATAAGTCATACTGTCCATAATTCTAACCCCTCCTTTTTTATATTTGTATGGTATGTGCTATTTGATTTCAAAAAAATATTCCTATTTTCAAAGTGAATATCTATATCTATATCGTTAAACGAGCTGTTTTCTATACGAAACTTTCTACACTCTTCTGCCGTTAAATCATTATCGTTTAATACAATAAAAATATCCAAATCACTCATTCCATGTGCAGACCCTCTGGCAACACTTCCATAAAGATATACAGCAGATACTAATTTTTGATTATCCAATTCTTTAATCTTTCTTGCTATATGCCCTAACGCTTTCGCTTGCTTCTCATTCAGCTTAGTTAACACCTGATTATCTTTTACAATTTTAACTTCTCCTTTTTCATTGATTGCACCAAATAGTGAACGATGGAGTCTTCCATTTGCAAGATAAAGATATTGATCGGTTCTTTTCACAGCACACCTCCTGTCCTGTATTAATATCTCACATCTGATATTACTATCTATACTCCTCTCTGCAATACCCTCTTTCCGGCTTACTTCCTTTAAAATTAAGGTAAGTCTCACCGTCTAATGTCTTCCACCAGAACGCTCCAGTCTCCAGTATCATATAACTATGTTCCGAATTTTCCTTTGGAATAGATACGGAACCTGGATTCATGTAAGTATAACTTTCATGTACTCTGCATACTGGAACATGGGTATGCCCATGCAATAATATCAAACCCTCCTGTGTCTTTTCAAACATCGGCGGCAGCTTCTTTTCATTAAAATGATGACCATGAGTTGCAAAGATATTCAAATCTCCTTCTGTAATCATCACATAGTCTGCCATAATCGGAAATTCTAATACCATCTGGTCTACTTCCGCATCACAGTTTCCACGAACACAAAGAATCTTTTCTTTTATATTATTAAGCATCTCTATTACTTTTTTTGGTGCATATCCTTCTGGCAGGTCATTTCGTGGTCCATGATAGAGAATGTCCCCTAACAAAAGTAATTTATCTGCCTGTTCTCTTTTAAATGCCTTAAGCATCTTCTCGCAGTAAAATGCGGAACCATGTATATCTGATGCAATCATCCATTTCATTGTATTTTTCTCCCTGTTTTTTCTATCTGATTTTGCGAGGAAATCAAAATTCCAACTGTACTTTTTTGTATTATATACTCGATTTCATAACAGGTAAAGTCCTTTGCATTAAATAATAAGTTAGTCCAGGCAAAGCTGACGCTCTCCAAGAAAGAAGATATCCTATATTTGTGGCTCTATCACTGCGGGTTGAATATTCGCTTAATGGCTCACATTCAATCCTCGCTCTAAGGTCACAAATATAGGATATCTTCTTTCTTGGAGAGCTGGCATTGGCTGGAGGAAAAATTACTATTTAATCCCGGAGAAATTTGTTTTATTCCAAGTAAATATTACTGCGTCCACCGTATATTTTTTGTCAGATACTCAAAAAATGAAAGTGATCATTCTCCATTTGCGAAACTATACAAAAAAACATCTGTGAAAGGAAAATATTAGTAAATAAATAAGAAAAAGTATTTGCTATGAAGATATAGCATGAGCTATAATGAAAGATAACTTATCACAGGTTATTGTGAACATAGAAGCACAGAAAGCAGAACCATCGGCATATGATATAATAAATAGAGCAGTCTTCTATATTAGCAGAATGATTTCCTCACAGAAAGGCAGAGAGTTTATAAAGTCCAATTATAATGATATAAAACGAGTATATTCCATATGGCTTTGTATGAATATGTCTCAAAACTGTATGAATTATATTCACTTTACACAGGAAAGTGTAGTCGGTACTTATCAATGGAAAGGTGACATAGACCTTGCAAATATTGTTTTGATTGGTTTGGCAGAAGATCTTCCAGAAAAAGAAGAAAAATATGAACTTCATCGTTTACTTGGAGCATTATTATCTGCTAAACTGGATGTAAATACGAAATTAGATATTATAGGAAATGAATTTGATATTCCATTGGAAAGTGATATCAGAAAGGATGTAAATGATATGTGTAATCTGAGTCAGGGAATAAAAGAACAGGCATATGTGGAAGGTACTGAGAATGGAATCGCCATTGGAAAATAAGAAGGAATTGCCGAGACTATAATTAAGATGTACCGAAAAGGGTATAAACCAGCGCAGATAAGTGATTTATTAGATATGGAACTAGATGAGATACAGGAAATCATTGAGAATGAGTAAGCCAGTCCAATCTAATAAAAAAGAAACCGACATAACGCCGGCTTCTAAAGAGAGGAAAGTATGAAAAAATCTATCAAAAATCTGTTGTTGTTTTTGATGGTTTTATCATACTGTAGATTTGTGAACAGGTTGTGAGCAAAGAATGAAGATAATCTGACAAAACAGAAATCACTGACGTTTTTCTGTAAGAAATAAGAAATAGAATAAGTTAATAGTATTAAAAGTAGACCGCTAGGTTTGACAACTCATATCAAAATGAATGTCAAATCTAACGGTCTGTTTTATTTCTATGCTTTGAAGTATTAAGGTCTTGATAGTATTCTGTAAAATCACTATAAAAGCTATTTTTCCAGTAACCGTACTACATTTTCTGCTTCTTCATAACATGCTCCCTCTATAGCAATATCGTTCTCGGAATATTCTCCTAGTCCTGCTTTAATATGATACACATCCCCATCTGATGTGTAAGCCAGTGCTGTAAGATTGTAATCGTGGAACTCGTCTTGTCTTTTATCAAGTTTTTTAACTGCCTTTATAAACTGTTCTGTTTTCTTTGCAGAAAGCTGATATTCCTCATTATTGTATTTTACTATGATTCTCTCAATTTTATCAAAATCTGCCGTAGATAATACTCTATATCCAGTATGCTTCGTAATAAATTTTACAAGTTTCTTATTCGGCCCTATTCGATAATCTTCTCCTGAAGAATCGCAAAAATGTAATACGTCTCCTTTAAAAGTATTCAGCCACACATTCTGTACTTCTCCATGATTATTTTTATAGACAATACAGATTTTTGCATATTTTTCCTGCGTATTCTCTTTAACACCATAGTTACTGAGCGAATCGCCATCTTTTAAAATAGGACTTTCCTCAATCAAATCTATCAATTCAATAACCTCTTTTTTATTTAAAGATAGAAAAGTATCATTTGAGGCTTCTGTAGTAACACCTGTATCATTTACGGATGTAGAAACACTTTCCTCTTTTTTATTATGACAGGCTGATAAAATACACATTATTAAAATTATCGCAATACAACTATACCTTCTTTTCATTTTGCAACCACCCCTCTATGAATATCTAAAGTATCATCCTATTCAGTATTATATTTCTACAAGATCTATTTTTCTATATCCTGTCAAGAATTTTGTAAACTTTATTTTAAGAAGGAGTGGTTCTGTATAACCCAACATAACCAGAAATACTTTAAAATACACAGAAAATCGAACCCAACTCTCTACGCAGATGATTCGCTCAATACTTATAAATAGAAAAAGATTAAAAGCAAAAAAGAGGTTTTATGCCTTTGTGCTATGGAATTCTGACTCTGGAAACTTCGGACTGCTTTCTCCGAAGTTTCTGCTTTTTGAGGCAGAATGGAATGTTCAGCACAAGAGTATACAAACCTCTTTTTTGCTTTTAATCTTTTTCTCTTACATACCAACGAAGCGAATTGTCGCACCGATATATGAACTTTATTCGATTTTCGTCTGTCTTTCGTCAGCTTTCTAAAGCATCCTAAACATGTTTCTGTCTATGACCAACCCGAAGTCTCGCCATCGCACGGGAAAGGGAAGCCTGTATATGATAATACTCCTGAATACTCTGTTTCTGACGTATTTTTTCCAAAGCTCTCTCTTTTGCTTCCTGTGCTCTTGCAATGTCGATTTCTTCTGGGCGTTCCACGCTTTCTACGAGAAGGGTGACTCGGTTATTAATGATTTCGATGAAACCGATGCCGACTACGGCATACTGCCATTCGCTTTCCTCTTCTGGAAGGAAACGCATCTCTCCTTCATTGACAGCAATAACCATGTTTTCATGATGTGCCAGTACTTCTTTTTGTCCGTCATATCCCGGAACGATAATAGACTGGCATCTTCCTGTAAAAAATACACGATTGGCGGATATGATTTTTAAACTAAATGTATTTGAAGCCATATCTACCCCTCCTAGTTTGCTGCTTTCATTTCCTCAGCTTTTTTCTTTACGTCCTCGATTGTTCCGACGTTGAAGAATGCATTTTCCGGATATTCGTCCATTTCACCGTCAAGGATTGCCTTGAATCCACGAATAGTTTCTTTTACTGGTACATAAACACCTTTGATACCGGTAAAGTTCTCTGCTACATGGAATGGCTGGGAAAGGAATTTCTGAATCTTTCTTGCTCTGAATACGACTGTCTTATCTTCGTCAGATAATTCTTCCATACCAAGAATAGCGATAATATCCTGTAATTCTTTGTATTTCTGTAATGCTTCCTGTACTTTTCTGGCTACTTCGTAGTGTTCTTCTCCTACGATATCTGCCTCAAGGATACGGGATGAGGATTCAAGTGGGTCAACGGCAGGATAAATACCCTGTTCTACAATCTTTCTTGAAAGTACAGTTGTTGCATCTAAGTGAGCAAATGTTGTTGCAGGAGCCGGGTCAGTTAAGTCATCGGCTGGTACATATACGGCCTGTACACTTGTTACGGAACCGTTCTTTGTAGAAGCGATTCGCTCCTGTAATTCACCCATTTCTGTTGCTAATGTTGGCTGATAACCAACGGCGGAAGGCATACGTCCAAGTAAGGCGGATACCTCGGAACCTGCCTGTGTAAAACGGAAAATGTTATCAATGAATAATAACACGTCCTGTTTCTTTTCATCTCTGAAATATTCTGCCATAGTCAGTCCGGTTTCTGCTACTCTCATACGAGCTCCCGGGGGTTCATTCATCTGTCCAAATACTAAGGCTGTCTTCGCAAGAACTCCGGATTCTCCCATTTCTGTCCAAAGGTCATTACCCTCTCTGGAACGCTCTCCTACACCGGTAAAGATAGAATATCCACCATGTTCTGTTGCGATATTACTGATCAATTCCTGAATCAGTACGGTCTTACCTACACCGGCACCACCGAACAGACCAATCTTACCACCTTTTGCATATGGCGCAAGAAGGTCGATAACTTTAATTCCAGTTTCAAGAATTTCTACTGCCGGGTTCTGTTCTTCGAATGTCGGAGGTTCTCTGTGAATTACCATCTTTGGAGCATCTTTAATTGGTTCCCCATCATCAATCGTTTCACCGAGTACGTTAAAGAGACGGCCTAATGTTTTCTCTCCAACAGGTACTTTGATACCGCTTCCCTCAGCAGTAACTTCCATATCTCTGTGAAGACCTTCGCTGGCTGCCAGCATAATACATCTTACAACATGATTACCGATATGCTGTGCAACTTCCATCACACATTTTTTATCTCCATTTTGTACTTCGAGAGCATCTCTGATTGCAGGCAATTCTTGATTTTCAAATTCAACATCGACTACAGGTCCAAGAACCTGAATAATTTTTCCTGTTTTCATCAAAAAAGCCTCCTTATATTATTTCCGCTTTTTATTTCTTCTTTTTCTTCTGCGACTTCGCGCCGGCTATTACTTCGGTAATCTCCTGCGTGATCGCAGCCTGTCTGGCTCTGTTATATTCAATATCCAGTTCCTTTAACATTTGTTTCGCACTGTTTGTCGCACCTTCCATCGCCATCATTCTGGCATTTTGCTCACAGGAAAATGCTTCTACTAATGCACCATACACAAAACCTACTACATAGTTTGGAACGATGTGGTCCATAACCTCTTCAGCAGAAGGTTTTAATGAAAGTCCCTCTAATGGGATATCAATCGGAACCGGAATCTTAAAGTCTGCTTTTTTCAGCGGCAGGAGCTGTGCAACCTGTGCCTCCTCCTGCATTGCATTTACCATAGTTGTATATATAATGTAAAGTTCATCAAGTTCATTTGTATGGTAAAGCTTTAATAAATCCTCAGCAATTCTTCTAGCACGGCTTAAGGATGGATCCTGAACAACAAAATGGAACTGCTTATCAATATTAATTCCTTTCTGTTCAAAGTAATGCCGGCCTAACTCACCGAGAACAAACAGTTTATAATCGTCTCTTTTTGCAAGTTCTTCTTCTGCAATTTTTAAAATATTATGATTATAAGAACCAGCCAGTCCCTTATCTGCTGTAATGACGATATAGCCGGCTTTTCTTTTTCTTTCCGGAATCTCTGCATTTGTCTTAAAATAAATACTGTTCACGTCCGGAAGATGTCTTAAGATTCGGCTCATTTCAGACTGAAGGGTATAGAAATACGGCTCTGTGTCCGCTAACATTTTTTTTGATTTTTTCAGTTTGGAGGAAGAAATCATATACATTGCATTTGTAATCTTCAATGTATCTTTGATGCTTCGCATCCTGTCCTGAATTTCTTTTGCACTTGCCATACCAACACCTGCCTGTTATTTATCAGTGTATTCCTTTGCTGCTTCTATGATCTTTTTAACCATTTCGTCAGATAAATCTTTCTTTTCTTCGATTTCTTTTCCGATTTCCGGATGTTTGAGATCAAGATAAGAAAGAATATCTTTCTGATATTTCTTTACTTCTTTTGGCATAACGATATCAAAGATACCATTATTTGCGAGACATAACGTAATAACCTGTTCATGTAAGGATAACGGATGACATAATGGCTGCTTTAACAGTTCCATAATAGCACGACCATGTGCTAACTGTGCCTTTGTTGCATCATCAAGATCTGATGAGAACTGAGTAAATACTTCCATCTCTCGATACTGTGCCAGGTCAATACGAATACTTCCGCATGCCTTCTTCATTGCTTTTGTCTGTGCTGCTCCACCTACACGAGATACGGATAAACCAACGTTTACCGCCGGACGCATACCTTCGAAGAACAGATTACTCTCTAAGAAAATCTGTCCGTCTGTAATAGAAATTACGTTTGTAGGAATGTAGGCAGATACATCACCTGCCTGTGTCTCAATGATTGGAAGTGCTGTAATAGAACCTCCTCCCAGTTTATCACTAAGACGACTGGAACGCTCTAACAGTCTGGAATGTAAGTAGAATACATCTCCAGGATAAGCCTCACGTCCCGGTGAACGCTCTAACAAAAGAGATATTGCACGATATGCTACCGCATGTTTTGATAAATCATCATATACGATCAGCACATCTTTTCCCTGATGCATAAAATATTCTGCTAATGCGGTACCTGCATATGGTGCAATGTACTGCAGAGATGCAGGTTCACTGGCTGTAGAGGATAATACGATAGAATAATCCATTGCATCGTATTTTTCTAAAGTATTTACAATCTTAGCAACACTAGATGCCTTCTGTCCGATTGCAACGTAAATACAGATAACTCCTTTTCCTTTCTGGTTAAGGATCGTATCTGTTGCAATAGAAGTTTTACCTGTCTGACGGTCACCGATGATCAACTCACGCTGTCCACGTCCGATAGGGAACATAGAATCGATAGAAAGAATACCTGTTTCCATTGGAGTATTTACAGACTTTCTATCAATGATTCCAGGTGCTTCTTCTTCAATCGGGCGATAGCCATCTGCTTTAATCTCGGCACCGCCGTCAATCGGCTCACCTAAAGCATTGATTACTCTTCCGATATACTCATCACCTACAGGAATACCTGCTTTTTTCTTTGTTCTAACTACTTTTGTTCCTTCTTTGATTCCGGTATCACGTCCAAAAAGGATTACACCAATCTCATTCTGACGGATATCCTGAACCATTCCTTTTACTCCATTATCAAAAACAACAACCTCACCGTACATCGCATGGTCAATACCGTAAACCGTAACGATTCCGTCACCTACATATATGACCGTACCTGTCTCTTCACTTGTGTTGTCCACATCAAAATTTTCGATTTCACTCTGTATAATAGAGATTATATCTTCTGCACTGATTGCGCCCACAAGATTCACCTCCCTGTTAATTTTCTTTCTAACCGTCTGAGTTTTCCTTCATAACTGTGGTCGTACTCTTCATAGCCAACATGAACGACATAGCCGCCAAGAAGGGAAGCATCTGTCTTTTCTGAAAGAACGATTTTTTCTTTCGGATAAATGCTTTCTAACTGCTTTAAAATGGATGCTTTTTCTTTCTTTGTCTCCTCATCTGCGTAAATAACCTCCGCATGGAGAATGTGATTCCTTTCATCCCAGTATTTATAATAGCAGTTAAAAATATCTGTAATCTGCCCGATCTCACCAATCCGGCACATCATCTTCATAAAATTTCCAAGAAGATTCGGCAATCCACTCTGTCTTACGATTTTATCAAGCACTGCCTCTTTCGCTTCCTCGGAAACAACTGGATTTGTCAGTGTTTCAAGAAGGAAAGGGGCCTTCTTGAAAATTTTATGGGCTTGTTCCACATCACTTCTTAAAACATTCAGCCGGTATAATACTTTCGCATTATTTACTGCCTTCTGCGTCATGGGCCTCACCTGTCTCTATAATCTTTCTTGCGGCGATAAGTGCAAGCTTCGCAATCTCACCCTGCACTTCCTGCTGTGCCTGTTTCTGTTCTTTTTCGATATCTGCTTTTGCTTTCTCAATCATTCTATCTGTCTTAGCCTGCGTCTCAAGTATCGCATTCTCATGCTCTTCTTTTGCCTGATCTCTTGCTGCAAGAATGATCTGATCTGCTTTTACATTTGCCTGCTCTAATTTTTGTTCATAATCAGCTTTTAACGCAAGAGCATCATCCTGTGTCTTTTTCGCAGAATCAAACTGTCCCTGAATCAATTCTTCTCTCTGATGAATCACATTCATAACCGGCTTGTATAAGAACTTTCGAAAAATCGCATATAATACAAGAAGATTTATTACAATCATTACCATATTCCATGGATCTATATTAAGCATATTCTTCGTCCGCCTTTCTTTTTCCTAATGTTTATATATTCTATTATTTAAGGAAAAGGATGATTAATAACGCGATAACGAAACCGTAAATAGCTGTTGCCTCTGCTAACGCACAACCAAGTAATAATGCTTTACTGATCTTACTTTCTGCTTCCGGCTGTCTAGCGATCGCATCTGTTGCGGCTGCGGTAGCTTTACCGATACCGATACCTGCTCCAATACCTGTTAATACTGCAACTCCTGCTCCAATTGCTACAAATAATGCTGATGACATAATTACAACACTCCTTTTCTTTTCTCTTTAAATTTTTTGTTGTTTTCTTATTCTGTCGCTTCCTTAATAAACAACGATGTAAGGAATACAAATACGTAGGCCTGAATCAAACCATCAAAAATATCAAAGTAACAGCTAAACACTGCCGGTAGTACTGCCGGAACGATTAACTTTAATAATTCCATGATAACGAAAGAACCAAGTACGTTACCAAAAAGTCGCATGCACAGAGATAATGGTTTAATAAAAATCTCCATAATATTGATCGGCAAGATAATTGGAATTGGTTCCGCAAAGCTCTTTACCCATCCTTTTGCTCCTTTTTGTCTGATGCCGGCTACTTCAATTAAGACAATACTCATAAATGCTAATGCCGCCGTCACGTTCATGTCCTTTGTCGGTGGTTTAAAACCAAGCAGTCCGATAAGATTGGCAATACCGATGTAGAGGGTCACTGTCATAAGATATGGAATATATTCCGCTCCATGTTCTCCCAGTGTGTCCTTGAAGAAATTGTGTCCGCCGCTTACGATTGTTTCCAGTATGATCTGTCCACGACCTGGATTTTCTACGCTTAAATTTCTGGTTAACGCTATACAAAGTACCAGAATGACCGCCATGATGATCCATGTTACTACTACAGATTCTTTAACCGGGATTCCTCCGAGTACCGGAATCGTAAAGACAGTGTCGCAATTCAACTCTTTCATCAGTTCATTGACCAGAGCATCCATCTGCCACACTCCTTCCTGATTCTTATATTGGTGAACATACTCTTTGCAACCCTATTTAATAGGAAGAAATTGTTCGCCCTGAACCATTGCTACACATTCTACCCCTCTTTTTGTTATCGTGGAAATGTTTTATTTTTTTACCCATCATGTAATTTTTACATAGTACAAAGATTTCTCATATAAATACTGTTTTTTTATTCAATTTAACAAAACGATTTGTATGAATATGAGAAATCTTTTCAGAAAGCAGTCGGAATTGCTAAAGAATATTTAAGAAAAAAAGAAAATATATTTACAAATTGTCTTACAATTTCGTTTCAATATAATTATTTATGAATTGTTTTAATGCATTTGCCGCGATACTAAGCGGTGTTCTTTTTGATTCTACCAGACAGATCTGTCTTTGAGGAATCTTCTCTATAAGGGGTACTTTTATTATTTTCCCATCTTCTAAGGCTTCTATACCTACATTTTCTGGTAAAAAACCTACTCCAAGATCATAGACAACCATCGGAAGAATCTGATGAATTGTTCCGGCTTCAATATCTGGATTTAACTTTAAACCATATCTTTGATAAAAATTACTGAAAAACTCATATGACTTTGTTCCTCTCCCAAGACAAATGAGTGGATAATCCTGCATCTTTGAAAGATGTATCGGCTTCTCACATAATTCTTTATGCGAGCTGCTCACTACCATTACATCTGAAAAATCCATCAAAGACGTAGATTTTAATGTAGCAGGGATATCGGCCGGTGTAGATACTACTGCCAGATCAACCAGACCATCTTTTACTTCCTGAATCGTCTCCGGCGTAGAATGATTGGAAAGGCGGATGCGGATACCCGGATATGCTTTTCGAAAGTCTGCCATTACCTGTAAGATCAGCAAATGTAATGCGATCTCACTTACACCAACGGTTATAATTCCACTCTGCAGACTTTTATCATTCGCCAGTTCTAATTCTGCCAGTTGAAAATGCTGATATGCAATTGTTACATGCTTGTATAGCTTTTCCCCTTCTCTTGTAAGTGTTACCCCTCTATTTGAACGAATAAACAAACGACAGCCAAGCTGATTCTCCAGATTATTCATAAAATGCGTAATATTTGGCTGGTTGCTCATCAGAATCTCTGCCGCCTTTGAAAAGCTCTTATATTTAGCCGCATAATAGAATATGCGATAGTAATCGTATGTAATTTCCATTTGTGTTTCCTCCTTTATCTCGTCATTCAACAGACGAAACTAAGCTAATAGATATATGACAGCTGTTCTGTATCACTGCGTTCATAATGCTCGCCCGCATTATGAACTTGCTCCAAAGTCACATCTGCCATATATCTATTAGCTTAGTTTCTGTTTTCGAAAATGCCAGAGAGAATAAAAATTCGGTATTGCTCAAAAGTGGCAATATTCCATATTCGATTTCTATCTCTGAAGAAAAAAGGGGATTTGTACTTTCATCTACTATTCTCCAGTATTTCTATAAACAGAAAACTCTAAACATCTTATCTTGGCAGATGCGGCTTCGGAGCAAGTGCTGGATGTGAGCGCGAAAGCGAACATTCAACACGCAGCGACTATAGAGCAGCTGTCAAAATAAGATGTTTAGAGTTTTCGTCAGCTTATAGAAAATGCTGCTTGATTATCGGATTTAATCTCTTTGTTAATATCCCGCTTAAGATTCCGATTAAGATTCCCGCTGCAAGTCCTGAAAGAATTAAAATCGGCAGATAATATGCTAATGCCTTTGTTTCTAATACAAGCATGGCGACTATAATCTGGCCTACATTATGAAAAATGCCTCCTGCTACGCTCACTCCTACAGAAGAAAACTTCTTTGTTTTCTTCAAAAGTGCCATAACAAGCATACTCATCGCCGCTCCTGCCGCACTGTATACCATTGCGAATCCGCTTCCAAAGAGGAACCCGGATAATAGGATTCTAAGTGCGGAAATAAGGCAGGCTGCCGGTACTCCTGCTATATAAAGAAGAAGCATTGTAACGATGTTGGCAAGTCCCAGCTTCACTCCCGGAACTCCAAGATTAACAGGTATAAGCTGTTCAATATATCCGGCTACTAAGGCAAGTGCAAGAAACATTCCATAAAAAGCTGTCTTTTTGGCACTCATATGCTATCTCCCATCTATTCCTTTTCCCATCGTCCGGAAGCACCGCATGGAAGAACAAGTCCGCTTGCACTAACAGGAAGACCGACCTCGTCTGCACTAACTTTGCCGCCATGCTTTTTAGCAATGGCACTTCCTAACATATAAGAAAGAACCGCAGGCTGTAATCCTGTTGTATAAGAATTAATTAAAAAGAAGAGTGGATCTTTAGAAAGAAGCTTCTCACAAAGACATACTAAAGAATAAATCTTCTCTTCAATCTTCCAGATTTCTCCCTTCGGACCTCTTCCATAAGATGGTGGATCCATAATGATTCCATCATAATGATTGCCGCGACGAATCTCTCTTTCTACAAACTTCACACAATCATCTACAAGCCATCGAATTGGTGCATCTCCAAGACCGGATGCCACTGCGTTTTCTTTTGCCCATGTAACCATTCCTTTGGAGGCATCTACATGAGTGACAGAAGCACCTGCCGCTGCGGCTGCTAATGTCGCTCCACCTGTATAGGCAAATAAATTCAGTACCTTGACCGGACGGCCTGCTTTTTTAATCTTATCAGAAAACCAATCCCAGTTCACAGCCTGTTCTGGGAATAGCCCTGTATGTTTGAAACTAAATGGTTTCAAGTGAAAAGTAAGACTTCTGTAATGAATATCCCACTGTTTTGGAAGATTGAAAAACTCCCACTCTCCGCCACCTTTCTTACTTCTGTGATAATGTGCATTCAAATGCTTCCAATGCTTATCTTCCTTCTTTGTGTTCCAGATTACCTGAGGATCCGGACGAAGAAGGGTGTATTTACCCCAGCGCTCCAGCTTCTCGCCCTCGCTGCAATCTATTACTTCATATTCTTTCCAGTTATCTGCTAACCACATATTTTATCCTCACTTAATTTAAATCTAACTATGAAAATATTCTAATCGCTATAGTTTTCTCTGTCAATAGAAACGAAACTTAAAATACCTTTATTTCAGTTTTTCACACTCTTTTTTCAGAAAATGTACTGCGGCTTCTGCTTCTTTTCTCGTGATTCCTTCTGGTGAATACACCGCTTTCTGACGAATCTTCATACAAAGATGTAACTTTTTCGGTTCCACTTCTCTGTCAAAGGTACGAAGTCTTTTTTCAAAGGTTCTTACACGATTATCACTTATTTTTTCTTTGCCATATATTGTTTTACACAAAATATCATACCAGAACATGACTGCCTGACTATACTTTTGCTGTTTTAAAAGTTTATCTGTTTTATAATTTCGGTATACTTTTTGCAGTCGTTTTCTAAACACAAAAAGCAGAAGACCTGCTATGAAAATAAAGAAACATAGAATATACAGGATTTTATGAACCGTTCCTCCCCCTTTGCTTTGCTTTGAACGATCCTGCGGAATCTGCTGCGGTGTTTCTACTGTTTTCTTTTCTGTTGTCTGTTCTTTTTCCTGCGTTTTTTGTTCCTGCTGTTTTTCTTGTTTCTTCTTATCGTCATTTTCTAAAGATTGATCTGACGAACTTGAATTACTTACCGCAGTTTCCTGTGTCTCATAATATGGTGTTCCCATAATGTTTTCATATTTGGGAGTAACTTCTACCGGAATCCATCCCATTCCATCCAGATAAATTTCCGGCCATGCATGCGCGTATTTTTGTGAAACTGTCACCGTCTCTGCCGTTCCTGCCTCTTTTACTGTTTCCGGTGTAAGAAGGTATCCTTCCACATAACGGGATGGAATTCCATAATAACGAAACATCATTACTGCTGCCGCCGCATACTGCACATCATATCCTGTTTTTTTATCTTCAAAAAACCATTGGGCAAAGTCTTCATCTTCCGGGATACTTCCTGGATTTTCATTATAGGTAATCGATGTCTTCATGAAGCTTTTTACCCGGTTTATAATTGCTAATACCGACAGATTACTTTGAATACTTCCTTCTGTTGCAGAAGAAATCAATGTTTTTGTTTCTTTATTTAAAAATAGACACGTTGCATTTACATATTCTTTATAGCTTTCCGTCATTTTTTTTGAGGAAAGATTCTTATCCTCCGTCTTAATATTGGTAGACGATTTCAACTTTCCAGCCATTGTTTCCATTGCTTTAAAAGAATATTCTCCTGCTCCTTTTATTCCGGAAGCGAATATATTCTCTGTTTTATTGACCGCTGCCTTCCCTTCTTCTTCGTATATCGTTGGTAAAACAGCACTTTCATAAGGAAGATAAAGATACTTTCGATTCGCCCCTACATTTTTTACAGATAAACTGTAAATAGACGGGTCCGTTTTTCCTTCCGAAAGCTTTTTCCGCCTTACAAAATGATACATTACTGTGTTTCCGTAAAATTCTTTATTATGAAGCCACAATAAAGATTCGTATGCTTCCCGGTCAGAAGCTGCAAGCATACTCCTGTCTGAGCCAAAAATATTCCAGTTATTTGTACTTGCTTTCCAGCAATTATTCTCATAAGTTGTTCCAACAAATCCTTTCAGATAATAACTGTTTTTCTTATAAATGTTTACTTTAAGAGCCTCTTTATCTGTCCGCTTCATCTTTTTTGCCTTTGTAAGCTGACCTTCCGGAAGAACAGATACATCCTCTTTATATCGTTCTTTATTCCACTTCTTTTGAATTGCCGACATCTGTCCGGTATTTGTCATTCCTGAGAAAGTTCCTAAAAGAAGTAAAATAATAAGAATTGAAGTTCCAAGTACTCCTCCCCAAAAAGACGGAGCAAAGAAAAAGAAACAAAAAATGAGAAAGCTTAACACTGCAAACAATTCTGGCCGGACTCCCCATACAAAAAATGGAAAAGTAAAGCAGATCGCTACGGTAAAAAATAAAATACAAGGCTGGACTTTCCACAACAATGCCATAAAAAGAATAAGCCACAAAGTTATCCCCAATATTCCGACAACAAATGACAAAAACTCCACATTTCCTGTCTGCATATCTACCGATGTATTTTGAATTATACGATGAAAAATATTTTTGCTCTGTCCATAATCTGCCAGATAATCAAAGACTGTCCGGGAGAAAATCAATAAAGCTCTTCGAATATTCTCCATAGAAAGAATGAAAAATGGAACAAAAAAATACAAACCGCTTATAAAAACCGCAAAACCTTTTCCAACAGAGATTCCAACGAAATACAACAATATAAAAAAAGCGACACCGATAAAAAGAACAACACCGGCTGTATACATTTCAAAACGGCCGGCAGCATACCAGATAAAACATAACAGCGCAGCAAGCCACACATACCCGGCCCGCATCATTTCTGCCCAGCCATATCCACTCTGATGATTCAATTTTTTAATGTGAAATGAGTTTTTATGCTCCATAATCTGCACTCCTGTACGCTGTCAAAATCCGATCGATATCTTCTCCCAGGGTTTCTGCCGAAAAAATATACGGTACTAACGCTTCCCCTTCTTCTTTTCTTGCTTCCCGTCGTTCTAATAATAAAGTCAGGTTCCAGTCATCGAAAACTTCCTGTTTCTCGTTCCAATACTCTGTAATATAAATCACTTCTGAAAACTGTTCTTTTCTTTCTTTTTCAAAAGAATCTATCGTTGCATTCCCCTGAGAAAAAAACATACTTTGAAATACATGGGCATACACTTCTTCCAACTGCACTACATTTTCCACACTGTAAAAATTCCACCCATCGGTCTTTTTATCCCACCAGCAAAGGCAATGCTTCTGCCTCTCCTGTGCCATATGCTGTGAAATAGAAAAAAATGCTTCTAACAGCCCATCGATCATAGCAGCATCCTGCTTCTCTACCCTTGTTTCCAGAAAAATAAGAGGCATCCGCATCATCGGCACTTCCACTTCTTTTACCATATATTCATCTGTTTTTCCTGTCAGTTTCCAATGAATCAGTTTCATAGGATCCCCATCAACATATGGACGGATTCCGAAATATTCTCCCGGACCATTTCCCTTTTTACCACTTTGCTCCTCATCAAAAAAAGAACAGACAACTCCGCTGTTTTGTACTGGAAAATGCAGTTCCGTTGTTTGTGGCAGAACCATTACCACCTTCTCCTGATTTATATATGTTACCTTTTTCATACATCCAAAAAAGCTGTACAGCTCCACCCGCAAAATCGTGATTTCCAAAAATCCCATATATTCCGAATCTATAACAAAGGCAGCCGCACCATTTTTTCGTCCCGCTGCCCTGATATTCATAGAAAACATTTCCTGTTCCCCACTGATCATCTTCTTTACCTGTAAAAAAACTTTCCCAGATAAAACAGGGAACACTCCTGTATTGCTGATACAAAGTCGTCCGGTAATTTTTTCTTCCTTTTGTGCGTAGGCAGGAATAATCAGATGAGTAGAAACTTCTTTTGGAAGATAAAGATTATAAATGACAGCCACCAGCAACATAATTCCTAATGCCATCCCGGCAATCTTCCCTGTTGTTCCAGAAAGAAAAATAATGAATGCAATCCACAGTAACAGACAGACAATCCCGCTAATTCGATTCATCCATAATCTTTTTCGGGTCATCTTCTTCCTCCTGCCGCTCTTCGATCCGGCACATGTACAGTGGCACAGATTTCATCCATAATCTTATCCGCATCTTTACTCGATAACCTTGCTCTTGACTTTAATACCAGACGATGACGGAAAACATCTTTTACAACATCCTGAACATCTTCCGGCACAACATAATCTCTGCCAGCCAAAAATGCACTTGCTTTTGCCATTCTGCATAAGGCCAGGGAGCCTCTTGGGCTGACACCCAGCTGAATCATATCATGTCTTCGTGTCGCATCAGAAAGCATTGCAATATACTGATAGATTAACGAGGAAACCTTAATCTCATTCACTTCCTTTTGCATAGAAAGTAACTCTTCCTTTGAGATAACTTCATTCACATCATCTAAAGGATCACTCACCTTTCTCTGACTCATCAGAATCATTTCTTCCTTTATTGTTGGATATCCCATAGATAAAAGAACCATAAAACGATCCATCTGTGACTCTGGAAGCATCTGCGTACCCGCAGAACCAAGCGGATTTTGCGTTGCAATAACAAAAAATGGTTCCGGTATATTTCTTGTCACACCATCTACCGTTACCTGTCCTTCTTCCATAACCTCCAAAAGTGCTGACTGCGTTCTACTTGAAGTACGGTTAATTTCATCTGCCAACAGAAGGTTCGTCATAACTGCTCCCTGACGGTATTCAAACTTCCCACTTTCCTTATTATAATAGTAGAAACCGACCACATCCGATGGCATAACGTCCGGTGTAAACTGTATTCTTCGATAGGAAAGTCCCAAAGCCTTTGAAAAAGCCAGCGCCATCGTTGTCTTTCCCACACCGGGTACATCCTCAAGCAAAACATGTCCACCAGAGAGAATCGTCATCCACACCTTACGGATAACCTTTTCTTTACCAATAATTACTTTATTCACTTCTTCTATAATTAAATTTGCTTTATTCAAAAAATACTCCTTTCTTATGAGGGTAGCAATATACAGCAATTACCGTCCATTATAACACGAAAAAGGATTTTTGATATAATAATTTATCTGATAGACAAAATCTGGAAAAGTTTTTAATACAATATTCTAAATATCACGAATAATATCACAGCCTTTCCTACAAGCATTGGTAACCATAACCTTCCTGGAAGACTATTATGTGTGTTTTGTTTTGGGCATTTTCCGATACATTTTCCACAGGAGAAACATTCACCGGATGTCGCATTATCCCCTTCTTTATCCGATGGTATCTCAAGGTTTGCCGGACACACTAAATTACACGCTTTACAGTTTGAAATACAGTTTTCTCTGTTTCGTTTGATTACAGAAAATGGTAACACCGGCATCAGGGAAAATACTGCTCCCATTGGGCATAAGAAACGGCAGAAAAATCTTGGTTCCAATGCCATTCCTGCTGTAACCAATAAAAAGAGACCTGTTCCTATAAGGCTGTCTGCCATCTTCAACTGATGAAAACGGGAAAATGCACTGAACGGACTGTGTACAGCAACTGCACTACTGTAACCTTTTATGCAAAGAAGCAGGACAACAAGCAGTACAACATATTTTAAATACCGGAGTATCTTTCCCGCTTTTGAAAAACATTTCAACGGTTTCTTTTTTCTTTTTTTGCGAATCATAGATGAAATAAAATAAACGAAATCACCCCATGTTCCAAATGCACAGGCAAAACCACAGAAAAATCGTCCAAATACAATGGTAAAGACCAGCAATACAACAAGTGTCTGTACAAAGGAATTCCACTGCAGACTTGCACGCTGTGTAATTTGTTCTACAATTAATTTTATTCCGGTAAATGCAGTGGAAAATAACGCTGGATAGATAATAAAAAATACTGCCCGTATCATCACTTCTATGATTGTCTGCACCGATATTTTTTTCTTTTTCTTCATTATTTAGCTGCTCCTTCTAATGCCTGTCCTACTGCATTCTTTATTCCTGTAGATGAATAGGTTGCTCCGCTTATTGTATCAACCTCTGTCGTCTGCTTATCAAGTATTGTCTTCACAATATCTTTTGCCATTGATAAATAAGCCTCATCTTCTCCACTTGCTTCTATAATATCTATCGCACTGATCTTCTCCCCGGATACCGTTACTTTTACTTTAATTGCTCCGCCAAATCCCTGTGAACTTCCAGTATATGTTCCATCTTTATACGTTCCTGCCTGACCAGCAGATGCACCACCTTCTCCTAGCTTTCCGGAATTTTTTGCTGCTTCAAGAATATCCTCTTTTTCTCCTTGAAGCTGATTTACCTGGCTTTTTAATTCTGCAATTGTGGCTTCTTTATCACGACTGTAAATCACAGCCTGATATCCTGCTAAAAGCCCCAGAACGAGAATAAGATCAAATAAACGGATTAAAAAGTTTTTATATTTCATTCGTTGTCCCTTCTAAAATGCTTTCTATTGTCTTTTATAAATTTTCTTACTATTTTAAATATTTAAATATTCAAATAACTTTTTCTTAAATAAACACAAAAGCTTCTCTTTTCAAAATTACTTCTTTGCCGCATTAAATGCCTTCTGGCATGCATCTTTAATTGCTTTAGAAGAACAGGTGGCTCCTGATACAGTATCAATCCACAGAAGCACCAACACCATCCACACCAGACAGTACAACAGCTTCTAAACCAAATACAACAACTGCTGCCAAACCAGCTACAAAGCCTGCTACTACAGCAAAGAAAACAAACACAACAGCAGCCGCAAAGGTAAAACTTACAAAACAGACTACAAAAGTAAAAGCAAATGGAAAGAAAAAAATAAAAGTATCCTGGAAAAAAGATAAAAATGCTTCCGGTTACGAAATCACGTATTCCACAAAGAAATCTTTCAAAGGAAAGAAGACAATTGTAGTAAAAAGTAACAAGACAACAAGCAAAGTAGTAAAGAAATTAACATCTAAAAAGAAATACTTTGTAAAAGTACGCTCCTACAAACAGGTTGGAAAGACTAAGACTTATGGTGCATACAGCAAAGTAAAAACTGTAAAAGTAAAATAAGTTTCTCTTAAACATTTTATATAATTGGTATTTTATTTAAGCTAAACAGACGAAAAAAGAAATAATCCCCTGTCCCATCTGCTCTGTAATCGCTGTGTTAAAGATGCTCATCCGCATCATAAACACGCTCCGAAGCCGCATCTGGGACAGGGGATTATTTCTTTTTTCTGTGTTTTGGCTCCAGAAGGAATAAATGCAATAGTCTTTGGGGAGAGAAGGGGAAGGAAATCAGAAAACTACCGCTTGCTCAGAAAGTAATCTCATCAGAAGCGTATTTTTCTCTCATATATTGCGACAATATAATGATAATTTTATTATATACAGTGATAACTGGCGATATCATCTTATCATCATTAACCTCATCGCAGAGACAGTCTCAAAATAAGCCACGACCTTCTGACCTATCCCCTTTCTCTCTCCAAAAACTATTTCATTCATTCCTTCCGGAGCCAAAACACAGAAAATAAAAAGAATAAACTATTACAAATGTAATGTGAGAGCAAGTAAAAATGCCGGTCAGGCATTTTCTACGCAGTGAAATCTTTACATTTGTAATAGTTTATTCTTTTTATTTTCGTCTGTTTCCTCTAACGAATTAAATAATTCTCATACTTCTTAACACACCCGATTCCAATCGCATATGGTCCGGTATGTACCGCAATGGTTGCCCCAATCTGGCAGATTCCCACCTGATCTACATGGCTCTCTCCATAAATATGATTTGCAACGGTATTATAATATTCCTTGCCTTCCTCTATATCATAGCCAAAACCAACGCGGAAAGAATAGTCTTCCATCGCATCTCCGGTTTCTTTAAAATAATCATCCATTAACGCAATCGTTTTGGCAACTGTCTTCTTACGGCTTCGTCCGATTCCTGAAGCTTCGATCTCACCATTTACTAAAGTAATCAGAGGCTTTAAAGAAAGGGCGCTGCTTGCGATCCCTGCAAGCTTTCCGATTCTTCCGCCATGTTTTAAATAATCTGTGTTACCGACAGTAAAGAAAATTCTATTCGTCTTTTTCATCTTCTCAAGAATATCTACACACTGTTCATAAGGAATTCCATTCTGACACATTCTTCCTGCTTCAATAACCATAAGACCCTGACTTACTGTTCCTGCTTCAGAATTGATCACAGCAATTTTGGCATCCGGATAATCCTCACAGACAATTTCTCTGGCATTACATGCACAGTTGTAAGAACCACTCAAAGATGGAGTAAAACAAATACAGACTACCGGTGTCCCTTCTTTCACATATTCTGTAAAAACATCAATATAATTCTGTACAGATGGAAGAGAGGTCTTAGGATATACATCTGGATTCCCTACCATTCGCTCATATACTTCACGAATTCCGATTTCTTCAATCTCTTTATAATATGTCTCCTCATCAAATGATATATAAAAAGGTATAATACGTAAATTATACTGTTCAATGATCTCTTTTTCTAAATCACAACAGCCATCACTAATAATCTTGTAATCCATTTCATCCTCCAGTATGCATTATTATATTACTATACACAGAAATTAATACACTGCAAAATATCACTCTAAAAGAAGCATTCTCTCTTACTGCAGTGTAATCTGTGTTCTCATTTCCATGTAATGTAGTTTTCATATCTATATTTTAATATTACCAAAACTCTTTGTCAACTATCTTCTCTATATAGTCTCCGGTAAATTCCAGATTCTATGCCCGTCTTGATAATTTATTTCATTTCCTTTTCCAGAAATTTTACCACTTCCGCATTCAGATTGGTATCTAAAATATAGTCTGCCCTTTCTTTTACTTCCTTATGTGCATTTCCTACCGCACAGGAACGATCACAAGCTTTAAATAAAGGAATATCATTCAGATTGTCACCCATTCCGGTAATCGCGGCCGGATGAAGAAGCTTTCGCAGCTTCTGTATTCCATAATATTTTGAAGCATTTTTATGCGAGATTTCTAAATACCACAGACCATCTCCATAAACATCCTTATAAAAATTCAGATTCAGCCGCTCATCTTTTTTCAAATATTCATAAAATGGTCGTAACACTTCTTCTTCATAACAAATGGAAAAATAAATGATATCTTCACCTGAAATATCTTCTAATTTTTCCACTTTACTAAATGGCTTATGGTATAAATCTCTTCGTTCCGTATAAAACTTTTCCATATGCTGTGTCGCAATTTTTTCATAATAGGTTGCCATCTTTCGTCCAGACTTGCCGACTCGTCCGGCACTATCTACAACAGATGTTTCGCCAGACTTTGAGCAATCCTCGGAAATTTCAGGAGACAATGCATACGCAAATCCTGTCACTCCAAACTTCTTTCTTCCTTTTAAAATATATTCCACAGAATCTCTTTCAATAATTTCCGCATGAATACAGCTTTTTTTCACCGGATCGTAAATCATAACCCTATTCATCAAAATCATAGGACAGGTGAGATTGACATCTTTCATAATAGAATTCACAGTTGCATAGGTCCTCGCTGTAGCAACAGTAAAACAAAGTCCCTGCTCAATCAGAGCATTTAATCGTTTGGGCACATCTTCGTTAAGTAAAGCATCACTATTTAATAAGGTACCATCTAAATCTGATACATATAACATTTTCCCGGAAAGATTATATCTATTAGCCTCGGATCTGGCTTCTTCTGATTTACCTTTTTGTAATCTATCTTTTTTTAATTTACTTTCTTTTAATTCAATCTTTTCTAATTTATCTTTTTTAAATCTACTTTTTTCTAATCTATTTTCTTCTAAACTATTATTTTCTGGAGAAATCTCATTTTTTCTCTTTGTTTGCTTATCTATTTTTTCTGTCATTTCTTCTTCAAATAAAGCTTTTGAAGCAGCCTTCTCATTCACCTCTCTTTTCATCTCAAGAACCACTCTCTTATCCGCATCTTCACGCACTCTGAAAAAGAGATACTGCTGCATGATTCCTGCCGCGTCCTTATACTTTTCTACTGGAAAATGCCCGTTATAATACATTTTTTCCACTTTTGCAATCCATGTATCAATCGGAAATAAGGAAAGCTGATGTAAACCAAAAAGCTGAATACAAGATGCTACCTTTTCTCCCACACCTTTTAATTGCTTTAGCATCTCCTTTACCTGCTCTGGAGTTTTTCCTTCATCCACAGCATCTTTTACCTCTTCTAAATCAAACTTTCCCTCTAAAATATCCTCCGCAGTCTGCCTTATATAATTCTCCCGGTATCCAAACTTAAACTCCGACAGATCAGCCTTTGCAAGAACTTCCGGTTCCGGAAAACTATAACCAATAAGATGCTCCTCTTCATAATCAAATACTATTTTTTCTCCAATTTTCTCACATAATGCATCAATACTCTTCATAATACGTGGAATATTATTTCTCTGACTGATAATAAAACTAATAATCATTTCCCACAAATCCTGGCGAAGAATCCGAATCCCTTTTCCCATCTTCGCCGCTCCAGAAAGAAAACGATCTTCCGGATCAATCTGTTCTATTATTTTCCCGTAATCTGTATCTAAATCCAAATACCTTCTAAAATATTCCTCATCCTTCTCATGACACAAAATACGGATTCCTGTCTTTTCCTGAAAAAAACATGCCGCCTGTCCTGCTGAAATCACGAAATACCTGCCCGGACATATTTTCTTCCAGCGGAAGCATTGGCCGCTTTCTGCAATCTGCTTTAAATCTATATAATCGTTTTTTATAAAAATATCAATATAATCCATAGGTAGTTTCCTCTTTCGAAAATTTATACTCCCATCTTAACAGGTTTTAGGGTAACATTCAAAGGAAATAACTCTTTTGGTTCTCTGCGGTTTGGAAGACGGAAATAAGGGCATCGATAGAGAGCATCTGCCTTTTCAAAAAAATCAAAATATTTTCAAAAAAGTGAGAGATTCTCATCCCTTATTTGCGAATATATAGTGTAACCGATATAATTATCCATATATTTTTTACATTCGAATGTACATAAAGGAGTAACCTATGAAGATAAAAGAATCGAATTTTGTGGAAGAGTTATCCCACAGAAATGAGAGAGCTTTAGAATATGTGATGGTACATTATGGTGGACTTGTAAAGTCTGTTGTGCATCGTTATCTGAATGTTCTTTCTCAATACGAAGAAGAATGTATGAATGACGTTTTCTTCGCTGTATGGGAACATATCGACTCATATGACTCCGCCCGTAATCCATTTGCAAACTGGATTGGCGGAATTGCCAGGTTAAAGGCTTTAGATTATAAAAGGAAATACGCCAATCGCCTTTTAGAAACAAGCTGGGAGAATGCACAACATACGACCGGGATTGATGATGCGATTGAATTACAAACACAGTTTGATGAGGAATTTTCTGAAGAAACAAAGCAAATATTATCCTGCCTAAAACCACAAGATAGAGAGCTTTTCATCAAACTATATGTAGAAGAAAAACCATTTGATGAGATATCCAAAGAAATGAATACAAACAAGCCTGTACTGTATAATCGGCTTTTCCGCAGTAAAAAGAAGCTGCGTTCCCTTTTCCCCAAAACAAAATCAATGAATATTACTTAATGTACACAAAATCACTCAGCTTATGAAACGAATCATAGTAACAAAATCAATGAATATTACTAGTATATCCGTTGTCAATTATCTACCACAAAAAATGTGTTTTCATGACAACTGAAAGGAGTTTTTATGAAAAATGATATTTATGATTTATTAAATGATATTGATAATCAGATAGACACTTTTGAAAATATCGATATTACCAGTACTGATTTAAAAAACTGGAAGCAGTCCTTTACTTCAAAGAAAAAAGCATCCCTCAAAAAACATACATGGAAAAAATACGTTGCCGCTGCAGCCGCTTTTGTCCTCATTCTCGGCGGAAGCAGTGCCCCGGTAAGACAGAACGTATACGCACAATCACGGCAGATTATGGAGAGTTTATCCACACTTTTAGGTGTTGAGGAAGACCTTAGTCCTTATAGTACTGTGGTTGGTAAATCTGTATCTAAAAACGGGATTACTGTTACATTAAATGAAGTAATTCTTGACGGACACAGCCTCATCATTTCCTATAAAACAAAAATAAAAGACAATGCCACATTAAAAAATTTAAATATTAAACGCATTACTGAACTCCCAATTGATACAGACGTTACTATCGGTGGACAAAATATTGTAAACAGCATCGGAAGCAGCTCTACTCCTATAGACAAACTAACCTCTATCTCCGAAAGCGAAATACAATTAAATGATTCTTCCGTTCTATCTGACAAATCTAATTTTACGATTAATTTTTACACATTAGATAAATCAAATACTACTATTGGAAAATTAAAATTTGCAGCTTCCGGCAAAGAATTAAATGCTAAAACAAAAAATGTAGCTTTAAATCAATCCTTTACTCTGCCAGATAAAACAAAAATAACTCTGAAAAATTATAGAAGCAATATAATCAATCAGAAAATAATATTTACTATCTCCCCAGACAATGCCGGACTTTCTGGAGATATCCTCTTAAAAGGAAAAGACAATCTCGGTAACCCTGTAGAGTTTTTCCTTGATGAATCAGACGGAACAAGCGGCACTTTCAGAGTAGATAAATCAGTAGGATCTATCTCCCCTAAAGCCACCAGCCTTACTTTAACTCCATATTGTGCTGCTTACTCTAACCTTTCCTCTAATAGCAGCTCGAATGAATCAAATGCCACAGAGGAAGCCGACTCTGCCAAAATAATTGGCAGTGGAAATACACAGACTTTTTCTGTATCAAAATCAGAATCTACAAAAAAAACTACCAAAGATACAGCCTCTGATAAAACCGAATCTACTGCAATTAAAGTCGATAGTGAACATACCGATACCACTCAGGAAATTACCATTTCCGACTATAAACAAATCGGAAAATCGTTTACTATTACTATTTGATTCATTAGAGAAAACAAACGAAAAAAGAAATAATACCATATCCCATCTGCTCTGTAGTCGCTGTGTTTAAGATGCTTATCCGCATCTTAAACACGCTCCGAAGCCGCATCTGGGATATGGTATTATTTCTTTTTTCTGTGTTTTGGCTCCAGAAGGAATGAATGCAATAGTCTTTGGAGAGAGATGGGGGAGAAATCAGAAGATTACTGCTTGCTCGGAAGATGTATCGTCAGAAGCTTAGGTGCTTTCTCTAACGAACAGTAAAGAGAGAGGGCATTGTCATTTTCCAAAAAATTAGAGGAGTCCCCTTTAGATTCATTGTATACTCTAATTCAAGAATACCTCGGTATTCTTGCTACGAGATGTGCATCATGTAACGTATGACATACATCGAGACAAACGATATATCGCAACAATATAATGATAAATTTATCATGTATAGTGATAGCTTGCAGTATCATCTTATCATCATTGAAACTTGAAAAAAGGTTCAGCATAGCGGAGAGAGTAAGTAGCAGACTCCTGACCTCTCCTCCTTCTCTCCTCAAAAACTATTGCATTCATTCCTTCTAGAGCCAACAAGCAGAAAATAAAACTATTAGCCCATAGCCAATGTAATGTGAGAGCAAGTAAAAATGCCGAACAGGCATTTTCTACGCAGTGATATCTTTACAGTGGCTATGGGCTAATAGTTTTATTTTCGTCTGTTTTTCTTCTTAATGAATCAAATAGTAATCTCATGTTTATCATTCATTTTTATGAACCGGGTTCCCAGTTCTTTCGCAAGCTGATTATTATGGGTAATGATAATTAACGTTTTCCCTGCCGCATGAAATTTCTTTAGAAAGTCTATGAGCATTTTCTGCGTACTTTCATCAAGCCCAGCCAGTGGTTCATCAAGAATAAGTACCTCCGGATTCATGGACAGGATACAAGCTAATGATACTTTCCGCTTTTCTCCTCCACTTAAATGATACGGTGGGCGTTCTCTTAGTTTTTCAATTCCGAATAACTTAAGACAGTCATCTGTTCTCTGTTTGATTTTGCCTTCGGAAAGTCCCATCTGGATCGGACCAAATGCGATTTCTTCTTCTACGCTTCCACAAAAAAGCTGTGTATCTGCATTTTGAAAAACATATCCCATCTGCTGGTGAAACCATTTGGCAAATCTAGGGTCTTTTAATGTTTTTTCTGTAATTTCGTGACCTTGATATGTATAACTGCCTTCCATTGGAAAAATAATTCCATTTAATAATTTTATCAATGTAGATTTACCACATCCATTTGGTCCCTGTATTATTACAGATTCACCTTTTTGAATATTTAAATTAATGTATCGTAATGCAATTTCATTTCCATATGCATAACATACATTTTTTAATTCTATCATTTTGAATCTTCCTTTTATTTTTGTTATTCTTGATTTTACTTTTTATTCTGTTCTCATAGAAAACTGCTATATGTTGGGAGCAAAAGGTATTTTGTCCTCTTTGATATTAGATTGCTTTGTGCTATTTCCACAGACCCTCGAAATAAATGAATATTCCTGTTACTCCTATCATCAAAAGAAGACTCAAGATATCCTGTTTTCGAAAGGTAGATGTTTTTTGTGTTTTATATTCTCCAACAAATCCACGGCAGCACATCGCTGCATACATTTCCTCTGCCATTTCTCTTGATTTTAAAAAGGAAATCCCCAATATCCCAGAAAAGGACTGTGCTTTTTTCCTGTTTTGTCCTACAGATCGTAAGCGAAGTGAGGTAAGGATTTCCATGCAGATTTCTCCGAGTACAGCAATATATTTTAATGTAATATCCAATGTAAAAATAAAGATATCCGGTATATGAAATGAGCGGAGACTTGCTGTTAATTTATTCCAGGATGTTCCCGCTGACAGAATACCTATAAGTGTAACGGATACAAACACTTTGGTTGTGATAATGAGTAAAATCTGCGGATTTCCTATAAACACTGCCGGTAAAAGTATTAGTGCAGAAAAAAGTACTGCTCCAAATGTTCCCGAAAGTATCTGTTTCATTGCTTCTGCCGAATAAGTTGCAAGTGCAAGAATAGTTCCGCCTGCCATAATTAATGAAAATACATAGTTTTTTGAACAGGCAGTAAGTAAAATATATAGGAATGTATAACATAGTTTTAAAGAAGGACTGGCGCTTAGGCACCTGTCCTTCCCTTCTTTCCATTTTAATTTTGACAGTACGCCAAGAACTGCCTGCGTACTTTTTGTAATAAATCCATCTTTATCAATACTTGGAACATATTGCTCCGTTTCACACATCCATGATGGAAGAAAACTATTATTTTTTTCCTGATTTTGCATTACACTGACTGCCCTTTTGAAAAATCTATTTTATCTTTTTTACTTCCAGCTAAAAGCTTAAAGAAGATAACAATAATCGCTACGCCAACAACTGCAGATAAAATATATCCTATCCACTCCGGCATTCCTGCCATAGAGTAATCCGGGAAAAGCGAAGCAAGGCTAAAGCCCTTTTCCATTCCTGCCGGTGTATACCCCAGTGCTTTTCCATTACTTACAAGAGATGCCATCTCTTCAACACCCCATTCTCCCCAGGCGGTTCCACTTGCCAGAAGACCTAATGGTGTGAATATAATCAAAACTGCCATAAGAATATATAATGGCTTAAATGCAGACTGTGCTGGTTTTTCTTCTAATGTTTCCGGTGATATCTTTTCCACAAATGCAAGGATTGCTGTAGTAAGAACTATTTCCGCAATTCCAAATAACGTAAGATGTCCAATCATCATTGCTGGAATAGAAATAGTAAGCGGATATGGACAATAGAGTGCCTTTCCTGCTGCATCGGTAAACAGCAATGGCTGAATTCCAAACTCAATCGCTGCACAAAATGCTGCTGCATTAATGCCGATGTAGGAACCAATTCCTGCTGCTAACTTTCTTTTTCCTGTTTTTTCCCAGATAAGCTTGTAAATCGCAAATCCGAGAAATGGCAATATGAAAGCCATATTAAAACAGTTTGCTCCAAAAGCGAGAATACCACCATCACCAAACAACAATGCCTGGATAAGCAGTGCGATCGTAACGGCAATACAGCCTGCCGACGGACTTCCCGTAAGAATCGCAATCAATGTTCCTCCTACCGCATGTCCGGTTGTACCTCCAGGCAGCGGAATATTAAACATCATTCCAAGAAAGGAAAACGCTGCTCCAATTCCAAGCAATGGCATCTTCACCTTCGGAATTTCTTCTTTTACTTTCTTAACAGAGTATGTCCATACCGGAACCATTGCTGCGGCCATTACCGCACAGGTCGAAGGACTCAAATAATTTTCAGGTATATGCATCTTTCTTTCCTCCTATAAAGCTTTTATGTTTTAACCCTAGGATATACCTTTCTATTTTTCCTCACAAGCTCCCCCGGGGGATGTTTTTTCTTATTTTCTATATTTTTTGTGTAAATTTTTCTATTATTCTATGCTATACTAATGACTGTTTATTTCTAACTATTCCAACCCACTTACATATATCTGGTAACTTATTTTCAAAAACTATCGAGGTAAATTTTATGAATACATTATTAGAACAAATTAAAATGCAGGATGCCACTGCATTTACACATGGCGGTAAATTCCATGCAGACGATGTTTTTTCTTCTGCATTACTTTTATATTTTAATCCTGAAATCACAATCACCCGTGGAAATAAAGTTCCTGAAGATTTTAAGGGAATTATTTTTGATATTGGAAGGGGCAAATACGACCATCACCAGCGCGACAGCCGTGTCCGTGAAAATGGTCTTCCTTACGCTGCATTTGGTCTTTTATGGGAAGAACTTGGTGCAGAAATTCTTGGCGAAGAACTTGCCGTAAAGTTCGATGAGTCATTTATCCAGCCACTTGATATTAACGACAATACCGGCGAAAAAAATGAACTTGCCACTTTGATTGGCAATTTTAATCCTTCCTGGGATGTGGAAAATGGAGAAAATGAAGCATTTTCCAGAGCAGTGCAGACAGCTGGAATGATTCTTGTAAATATGTTCGAAAAATATAAAGGAAATGAACGCGCCGAGAAACGTGTAGAAGAAATTTTAGCCGCACATAATTCTTCTGTTTTGTCTGGGGAAAAATCTGAAAGCGAAGCAAAAATTCTCGTTCTACCTGAATTCGTCCCCTGCCAGAAACAATTACGCGAAACAGATATTGCCTTTATTATTTTTCCCTCAAACCGCGGAGGCTATTGCATTCAGCCATTAAAAAAAGAACATTCTCTCAATTACAAATGCAGCTTTCCTGAAAGCTGGCTTGGTTTAGAGGGAGAAGAATTAAAACAGGCAACTGGATTAACCAGTGCAAACTTCTGCCACAAAGGCGGTTTTATCATGACCGTTGATGATGTAAACGATGCAATTTCTGCCTGCAAAATAAGCCTTGAAAACTTTACCGAAAGCTCCTGCATTATAAATTTAGGCGGCTCTCACGAAATGGATGAAAGCCTGAAAGAAATACCGCATATGGATAATACAATGATTATCCATCTTGATCTGCCAGAAATGCCTGCTCTTACATTTGACGGAAACTTTGGCGAAATTTCTATGGAAAAATCTGACTTTAAATCTTATATAAAGGATTATGTTAAGGGAATTTTAAAATACAAACCTGACGCAGTTTATATAGAAGGAGAACTTCTCATTGTCTATCCCGTTATCCGAGCTTTACGAAAAAAACATATCCCAGTCTACATCAACTACCAAACGGGGATTGTTACTATTTGATTCATTCAGAAGAAAACAGACGAAAATAAAAATAATAGACCATTGCAACTGTAAAGATATCACTGCGTAGAAAATGCCTGTTCGGCATTTTTACTTGCTCTCACATTACATTTGCAATGGTCTATTATTTTTATTTTCTACTTGTTGGCTCCAGAAGGAATGAATGCAATAGTTTTTGAGGAGAGAAGGAGGAGAGGTCAGGAGTCTGCTACTTACTCTCTTCGCTATGCTGAACCTTTTTTCAAGTTTCACTGATGATAAGATGATACTGCAATTTATCGCTGTACATGATACATTTATCATTATATTGTCGCAATGCATCGTTTTTATCAATGCGTGTCATACGTTGCATGATGCACATCTCGCAGTAAGAATACCGAGACATTCTTGAATTAGAATGTACGATAAATATAAGGGCGATTTCTTTACTTTTTTGGAAAATGATAACCCCCTTTATTTTTACTGTTCGTTAAAAAGAGTACCTAATCTTCTGGATGATACATTTTCCGAGTAAGCAGTAGTCTTCTGACCTCTCCCCCCTTATCTCTCCCAAAGACTATTGTATTCATTCCTTCTGGAGCCAACACACAGAAAAAAGAAATACTACCATATCCCAGATGCGGCTTCGGAGCGTGTTTAAGATGCGGATGAGCATCTTAAACACAGCGACTACAGAGCAGATGGGATATGGTAGTATTTCTTTTTTCGTCTGTTTCCTCTAATGAATCAAATAGTTGACTTATTCTTTTTTGTCTACTACAATAGTGCTAGTGTTGTGGTACTAAATTAGTATATTTCAGAGGGAGCTATTTTTCTGAAATAGATTTTTTTAATGTATCTGCATGACTACATTACAGATTGGAGAAAATTATGAATAATGTTATCGAGATGAGTCACCCGCTTATTAAGCACAAGATTTCTCTTTTAAGGGATAAGAACACAGGAACGAATGAATTTCGTAAATTAATTGAAGAGATTGGTATTTTAATGGGCTATGAAGCTTTAAGGGATCTTCCGTTAGAAGATGTGGAGGTTGAGACACCAATTGAGACTTGTATGACACCTATGATTTCTGGTAAGAAGCTTGCGATTGTTCCGATTCTTCGTGCCGGTCTTGGTATGGTGAATGGTATTCTGGCTCTTGTTCCAAGTGCGAAGGTTGGTCATATTGGTTTATATCGTGATGAAGAGACACACGAACCTCATGAATATTATTGTAAGCTTCCGGACCCGATTGATCAGCGACTTATCGTTGTATTAGATCCAATGCTTGCTACCGGTGGTTCTGCTATTGCTGCCATTGACTTCATCAAAGCTCATGGTGGAAAGAATATTAAGTTTATGTCTATTATTGCCGCTCCAGAAGGGGTAGAACGTCTTGCAAAGGCTCATCCGGATGTACAGATTTATTGTGGTAATATTGATCGTCAATTAAATAAGGATGCCTATATCTGTCCGGGTCTTGGAGATGCCGGTGATAGAATCTTCGGAACGATTTAAATCTAACTCTTATGTCAGTATTAGTTAGATTCTATAAAAGAACCCTCATAAAAAGCCCTTATTTTGAGGATCTCATTTAAGAAAGGAAAGTATTATGTTAGAAAAACTTTTTAAACTATCCGAAAATCATACGGATACGAAGACAGAGGTTTTAGCGGGTATTACGACATTTATGACTATGGCGTATATTTTGGCTGTTAACCCAAGCATTATGGCTGCTACCGGTATGGATTCCGGAGCTGTATTTACCGCTACTGCTCTTGCCGCTTTTGTCGGAACATTACTGATGGCGATTTTCGCAAACTATCCATTTGCTCTGGCACCGGGTATGGGACTGAATGCATACTTTGCCTATACTGTTGTAATCGGTATGGGATATACCTGGCAGTATGCACTGACTGCTGTATTTGCAGAAGGTATTATTTTCATCCTTCTTTCCCTTACAAATGTGCGTGAGGCGATTTTTAATGCAATTCCGATGAACCTGAAATCTGCCGTTAGTGTGGGAATTGGTCTTTTTATTGCATTTGTTGGTTTACAGAATGCACATATCGTTGTGGGCGGTTCTACATTACTCCAGTTGTTTTCTGTAGATGCGTACAATAAAGCGAATGGTGTGGAAGCTTCTTTTAACAATGTCGGAATTACGGTAATTCTTGCATTGGCAGGTATTATCATTACCGGAATTTTAGTTGTTAAAAATATTAAGGGAAATATCCTCTGGGGTATTTTGATCACATGGGGACTTGGCATCATTTTCCAGTTTGCAGGACTTTATGTACCGAATGCAGATTTAGGATTTTACAGTCTTTTACCTGACTTTAGCAAAGGGCTTTCTATTCCAAGTCTTGCTCCTATCTTTGGAAAGCTTCAGTTTAAGGGAATTTTCTCTGTAGACTTTATCGTAATTTTATTTGCATTTTTATTCGTTGACCTTTTTGATACGATCGGAACACTTGTCGGTGTATCTGCCAAAGCAGATATGTTAGATGAAGAAGGAAAGCTTCCTCATATTAAAGGGGCACTTCTTGCTGATGCTGTAGCTACTACTTTTGGTGCAATCCTTGGAACTTCTACCACTACTACTTTTGTGGAAAGTGCTTCTGGAGTATCCGAAGGAGGAAGAACAGGACTTACTTCTGTAACGACAGCGATCCTTTTTGGATTATCTCTATTTTTATCACCAATCTTCCTTGCGATTCCATCTTTTGCTACCGCGCCTGCTTTAGTAATTGTTGGATTATATATGCTTAGTAATGTTACAAACATTAACTTCACTGATATGTCCGAGGCTATCCCTGCTTACGTATGTATCATTGCAATGCCATTCTTCTATAGTATCTCCGAAGGTATCTCCATGGGAGTTATCGCTTATGTTGTTATTAACCTTATCACAGGAGAGGCAAAAGAGAAGAAGATTAGTGCATTGATGTATGTACTGGCAATCCTGTTCATCTTAAAATACATTTTTCTATAATTTTCAAGTTTTCTAAAGCGTGTTTAAAAAATTATGGGGCTGTCGCACCAAAAACAGCCCTACCCTATGGCAGGGATTCATGCATTGCATGGAATCACTGCTATATTTTTATAACAAGCGTGGGACCTATGGTATAAAGAGCAGACGACTTGCGTTTTGCTACTCAACTTTCGAACGTTTATGGAAACGCCATTCGCACTAAACTCGCTGCCGCTCAGACAACGTGCTCGGTGGCGGGTTCGTTCTCAAGTTTCGTGACGCAAAACCTGCAAAGCATCTGCTCTTTATACCATAGGCATCCACGCTTTTTTCATAAATCTTCGGAATCCGATTCCATTGCAAATACATGAATCCCCTCCATTCGCCACGCCCGATGCCAAAAGCTGTTTTTGTTTCCCTAGTCTGTGGCAAAGCAAAAATGAACCATATCTATTCCAGCAGGGATATTGAAACTGCCTGATCTTTTCGTCTATCACATTTTTTTGCGCAATTTTCTACTTTTCCTGCCTGTGTTCCATACCATATTGTTCCATCATCTTCACATACGCTTCCTCCTCTGCCTGTAATGCATCCCCATTTGCCCAGAAGGACAGGGCAAATATAGAAATACAAAATAGTATAACTGTGCTTAAAATTCTTATGATTCCATATATATACACCTTTTTATCAAAGAGTTCCAGAAATCCTTGTGCGGTCAAATACCCGACAAGGAATCCTGCTGTATTTGCAATCAGGTCATCAACTTCAGGGAGTCTTCCTGTATTAAATTACTCCTTTAATAATTGCTGCATTTCATCATCTGTACAAATAGAATAGCAATATATGCTATTTCCTCCATTTTTATTTTCATAATTTACCTGAATATCCATGTTTCCATTTATTACGGTTATTCCCGGAACATTTACCATCTGCTGAAGAACAAGTTTCTCTTTTACTTTATTAATTCGTTTTTTATCTGTTATTCTATATCTGGTATTTTCTCCGGTATTTTCATCATATCCTTCAACCCAAATACTACTGATATTTAAGTTATCTATTGTCTGGTTTACAGCACAGCCTTTTTGTGCTAAAAATGCAAGTGTCTTTTTAAAAGATGGATAAATATAATACGTATCCTGTGTTGCATTTTCACTTTCCATTGTTCCACCTATTGATATATCTATATTTCCTACGGGAACTGTTTTTTGTACATCTGTGTAGCTTAAGCCGTCTAACTCACTTAAATAAGTCTCAAAGAACTGCTTTTTCTCTTCTTTTGTAAGGTTTAAATATTCTGTTTCTATCCCTGACCAGGTTATTTCTTTAATATCATTATAATTTCCTGTATAGAGAGAATAGATATTCTTTTTAAATTCTCTTGTCGCATACAGTTTATTATAAAGTTCTTTTGCCTTTTTGGAACGAAGGGTATAGTTTCTTACTTTACGGTTTCCGTTTTTCATACAAAATGTTGTAGAAATCTCAATATCACCGCTCATCACTTCTTTTTTAGATACAGATGCAAAGAATAAAAACTTGCTGTTTTTCTCATAGTACCCTGAAGAGGATGTTGCTGCACTGTTTTTTACTTCTGCTGATTCTTTGATTACGGAAAGAGCAAGCTGTTTTTCTTCTCCTTTTAATCCTGCTCGTTCTTCCCCTTTCCCCCAATATCCGTAACTATTTACTTCTGTTGGCTTTATTTCGATGCTCTCTACGCTGGATGCTTTTGGTATATACCTGTCATATCCAAAAAGATCTGCACTAAAGCTTGCCATGATAAACAAGGAACCAAGCATGATAACTATGAGTTGTTTTTTATGACAAAAAATCGCTCTTACATCAAATTCATAAATGCATTCAATTAATGCGTGTATGACGAACACACCAAATACAACTCCGAATATAAGCCAGAAAATGGAGCTTGCATTTCCCAATGAATAGAAAATGATTCCTGAATATAAGGCCGATGGAATGACTAATAACACTTTAATTGCTGTATTTGCCTTTGTAAATGCCATGGCCCGTTCTGCACTTTCTGCCGGTCGTCTATTATAGAGCGCGCGGCACAGTACATATAAACCGATAATCCATAAAAGAAGAATCATTATATACTTTATCTGTATTTCTCCGCTGCTATTGATATCTGCCATTCCCCGAAGTCCGATCCATACCGGAGAAAGATAGTTGGTTATATTATTATAAACATTATCTGCTGTATTCCCAGAATAGGTGGCGAAAAAAGAGCCAGCGTATAATGGGAAAATGTTATAAATAACAATTGGAAAATAGCTTGCAAATACTCCAAATCCTAATATACCAACGATAATATTCCCTGTCATAATCATTGCCAGAGCCATCGTCAGCCATGTTGCTGCAAAAATTAACAAATACCAGAGACTAGAACTGACTATTTCCCATCCTCCTCCAGAAATCTGTTGCTGCGCAATGACAAATTCTATTGCTTCTTCTACAACAAGCGGAATCAGAAAAATAAAGAGGCTGTTTTGTACTACCAGACGAAATAATGTAGCTCTCTTTATTGGAAGGGATTCATAAAAATCTGTCTGCTTTCTGGAATGTAAATAATAAAGACTTACTGCCGCACTGCATACTGCCAGGCCGATTACCACACCTGCCATTCCCATATTCGGACGAAACAAACGAAGCACTTCCGCATATGAGGAACATTCATTTACTCCCATTACTAAAAAAACTGCTTTTATAAAAAATGTAAGCACTGTGACAATCGTCATGCCAAGCATTCTCTTTCTATTTTCCCTGCTTAGCTTAGAGTATGAGATTCTTGATGTCATAACCTACTACCTCCGTTTCACTGATAAATATTTCTTCTAAGGACAGCGGAATACATTCATAAAATACCGGTTTTAATACAGATAACTTCGCCATTACCTGTTCTTCACTGCCCCTGACTGTCATTGTGACAAGCTTTCCTCTTCGGTTAAATTGTAAAATGTCAAACATTTTCTCCAGCTTCTTGTCATCCTCTCCTGGCAATGCACACTGTACTTTCTGAATATTACACTTCATCGTTTCTAAATCTTTCGATAAGAGAACACCACCCTTATGCAACAGTCCGACATGATCACAAATATCTTCTAATTCTCTCAAATTATGCGATGCAATAATCGGAGTAAACTTTCTTTCATCAATTTCATTTGCCAAAATACTTTTAATCCCCTGGCGCATAACCGGATCAAGCCCGTCAAACGTCTCATCACAAAACAAATACTCTACTCCACTGCATATTCCAAAAAGAATCGAAAGCTGCTTTTTCATTCCTTTAGAAAATGTCTGAATCTTACGATCTTTTTGTAAAGTAAACTTCACCAGAAACTTACGGAATCTCTTCTCATTAAACGCAGGATACAATGTCTTATAAAACGCTGCCATATCTAACGGTGTCGCATTTGGAAAAAAATACTGCTCATCAGAAATATAGAAAAACTTCTGCTTCGCTTCCACGCAATCCCATACAGCTTCCCCATCAATCAGAATCTCTCCTTCCTCTGGCTTTAACACCCCTGCCATCATACGAAGAAGGGTACTCTTTCCTGCACCATTCGTTCCAAGGAGACCAAAAACCTGTCCCTGTTCAATAGAAAGACTGACATCACTTACGGCTGCAATCTTATCGAAACGCTTGCTGACCTTCTTAATTTCTATCATCTTTCCACCTCCTCATAAGCTTCATTAATACAGGCCAGCGCCTGTTCTTTCAAAATACCTCTCGCTCTCAGCTCCTCTACATTTTCTTTAAACTTAATCAGAAGCTTCTCCTGTTCTTTTATAATCAGATTCTCATTCATCTTCACAAAATTCCCTCTTCCCTTTACGGAATAAATAAATCCTTCTCTCTCCAGCTCACTATATGCCCTCTGAATCGTATTGGGATTAATCGAAAGTTCCATCGCCAGCGAACGCACTGATGGCAGCTTTGAATCCGGCTCCAGCACTCCATTCAAAATCAATGTCTGAATCTTCTCTGTAACCTGTTCATAAATTGGTCTTTTGTCATTATAGTCAATAAAAATCACATCGAACCTCCTTCCTTTCTGTACTGCTAAATTCAAGTCGAACATCCGTGAGACTTGGCGCGTGATTCTGGTCAGCGAAGCTGACATGTTCTTATCAGAATCACTGCGCATCCTCGTGGAGCGTTTATCTCAGTCGGAGATTGGACTCCCACTGAGACAAATTTGCTATTACTCACCACCTGAAGAGGTGGGAGTCTTCTCGACTGAGATTAAACTTCAAAAATTTTAAGCGTGCGTGATTTGCGATTTCTTGTTGTTCGAAGTGTATTAAACATGTTAGTAGTGTATTAATACTATTAATACACTTAATATACCTTAGAGATACCCCAATGTCAAGGGGGAGACGAAAAATTGAAAACTCTATCATACAATAAATGCTTCGTTTCCCTGCGTCCAAACTGCTCGTCCGCAGCTTGAACTTGCTCTAAGGCGCATTTATTGTATGATAGAGTTTTCACTTTTTCTGTCTTTGACAGTATTTGAGGTAGAAATCAGAAATTGAGAAAATATAGTATCGCTTCTATAAGTTCAGAGCTGCGAAGACAAACTACGGTAAAAGGCTTCTTCCTTAAATTTATTGATTTTGCAATTTCGTCAGCTTTTCTCTTGACAAATGCCATATATGTATTATAATTCAATATATAAAATTTTTATATATAAATATTTAAAATATAGAAAGGATGTGATTTTATGTTTTACTATCCACTTTCTTCTTTACTGATCGAATGTCTGATTCTCTCTATTGTTGAACGAGAAGATTCTTATGGATATGAGATCAGCCAGACAGTGAAGCTGGTGGCCAATATTAAGGAATCTACGCTTTATCCGATCTTAAGAAAGTTAGAACAGAATGGATACCTGCATACTTACAGCCAGGAATTTCAGGGGCGTAACCGCAAGTATTATTCCATTACCGATTCCGGGAAGGAGCAGCTCATTTTCTTAAAAAAAGAATGGAACGAATATTATCACACAATTGATGACATCATCGAAGGGAGGATGATACCTGATGGAAAATAAAAGATATAAAAAGGAACAGGATATCCATTTAACAAAAGAAGAATATCTTGCCCAGCTAAAGAAATATTTAAAAAGACTTCCAAAAGAAGATTACAACAATGCGATGGATTATTTCACAGAATATTTTGAAGATGCCGGTTCAGAAGGAGAAACTTCTCTGATGCAAGAACTTGGTACACCAAAAGAAGCTGCCTATGATATTCTTGATAATCTGATCAGCGAAAAGAAAAAAGATCCCGGCACTCCGGTATGGAAGATTATACTACTTACCTTCCTTGCAATCTGCGCCGCACCTCTCGGCGGTTCTCTGCTCATTGCTGTGATCGCTGCTGCACTTGCCTGTGTTCTTGTAATCATTGCCGGGCTTCTATGTATTTTTGCTTTAGGAGCTGTCTCTGTTATTATAGGAGGAAAACTTTTTCTCCGGGGCGCAGTTGCCATAACTGCATCTCTTTCTGGTGCAAGCTTAATTTCCGGTGCAGGATTATTTAGCATTGGACTTGGTATTCTCGCTGTTTTAGCAGTCATTTATTTTTGCAAATGGATTATTTTAGGACTTGCTCATCTAATTCAGAACATGAGCAGAAAAAGGAGTGTGAAATAACATGAAAAAAACTACAAGAACACTTTTAGGAATTGGCAGTGCTTTCTGTCTGATCGGCGCACTTTTATTTGGAATCGGATTTGTGAGCGGTGGCACAAAGTACGTTCATGCCACGAATTTAAATACAATGAATGCACAGTCAGACCAAGATGCAAAAGAGAATCATTTTACATTAGAGAAAACAGAACTGTCTGATTTTAACTCTTTAAATGTAAACTTAAAAAATTCAGATTTTAATATAAAAGAATCTCCCAATGAGAAAAGCTACATTGAATATGTGCAGGAGACAACAAAGGCAAAAAACCCTCTCTCCTATTCCATAAAGAATAATACATTAACTTTAAAAGAGAACGGAAACACCGGAGCTTCTTACACTGTTTCTGTCGATATCAGTTTTTTACAGCCTCTTCTTTCCGGAAAAAATATGGCTTCCTACATGGACGAAAAGTCCAACTATAAAAACTATGTCACTCTCTATCTTCCGAAAGGCAAGCTGCTGTCTTCTGCCAAAGTCAATCTTGGATACGGTGATTTTTCTTTAAACAGTGCTTCCCTTAACACTGCCGATATCACACTTGACGACGGAGATTTCATTGCTGATACGATAACGGTAAATAATGGAACAATTTCTCTTTCTTATGGCGACTGTGATTTTAAAAAAGCTTCCCTTAGCAACACAACGATTAAATCAGCCGATGGAGACATTTCTATGAATAATCTTTATTTATCAGAAAAAGTAAAACTCGACCTCTCCTATGGTGATGCGGTACTTACTTTAAATGATTCCACAAAAAAGACAGCCGGATTCGACCTCATCACCCATTACGGAACAATCAATACTTCTTCTCTTACCGGAAGTAAAACAGAAAAAGACGATGAGGAAACTTTTAAATCAAAACCAACAGATGGAAAAACAGTGCTTAACATAAGCTCTGAAGATGGAGATATTACAATCAAGTAACTAACCAATGCCATTCATCTGCTATCTTAGATATGTAAGTCTTCTAGTAAGAAGATAATAAAAAATTTTTTATTGACAAAACCCCTTTTTTTAACATAGAATATAAACAATAAGAGGGAGTAGTTGATATCCATAGAATTCCTGATTTCTTGGATGAATAACAGTCGTCATCACGCCACAAGGCCGGGTGTTATTGAAATAACGAGACTTTTATCAATCATCTATAATTATTTCAGAATCATTTTATATTCACTATAATCACTATGATTTTGAATAATTACAATTATTTTTGATGTGATAAAGGTCTTTTTTTATTTTCCTTTATCACAAGAAAGGAGAATATATGGAATATGTATTACTAGTAGTCGGATTTGTTCTTTTAATCAAGGGGGCGGATTTCTTTGTAGAAGGAAGCTCTTCTCTCGCCCAAATCCTGAAAGTGCCCAGCGTTGTAATCGGTCTTACCATTGTTGCAATGGGAACAAGCGCACCGGAAGCCTCCGTCAGCATCAACGCCGCCCTTGCAGGAAGTAACGATATCGCCATCAGTAATGTTGTCGGATCGAATATTTTCAATGGATTAGTCGTTGTCGGGGTATGTGCCTTTTTATCTGCATTCAAAACAAATCGTGATATTTTAAAAAGAGATATGCCACTCAACATCCTTGTCACATTTATTTTATGCCTTATGTTTCTTGATGGAAAACTCAGCCGGATAGAAGGCGGTATCCTCTTTGCCGGAATGATTTTATATATTGCCGTCATGATCTATCACGCAATCAAAAATCAATCGGAAAACGAACCAGAAAAAATTCTTTCTTTGCCAAGAAGTATTATTTACATGATTGCCGGTCTCGCTGCAGTCATCTTCGGCGGTGACTTAGTCGTTGATAAAGCATGCATCATTGCCACTAACTTCGGCGTAAGCCAGAACTTTATCGGACTTACTATCGTCGCTATCGGAACCTCGCTTCCGGAACTGGTAACTTCCATTGTTGCCACCAAAAAAGGAGATAGCGGTCTTGCACTCGGAAATGCTATCGGCTCTAACCTGTTTAACATCTTGTTTATCCTTGGGTTCTCAGCCATCCTTTCACCACTGCACGTACTAAATGAATCAATCATCGACTGCGGTATTTTATTAATTAGTAGTATCCTTTTATTTATCTTTGCAAAAACAAAGCAGCATATGTCAAAACTTGAAGGAATTGTCTGCATCGGACTGTACCTGGCATATATGGGATATCTTTTGATTTAATTTAGCGGATACAGACGAAAAAAAGAAAGCCAGCCTATAGCAAAGGTAAAGATAGTCGCGGCGTAAAAAATGCCTGACCGGCATTTTTACTTGCTCCGACATTACCTTTGCTATAGGCTGGCTTTCTTTTTTTCTGTTCTCTGACTCCAGATATGATAATTAAATCTTCTATAGGATATTCGGTAATCATCCACTAGAGCGTGTTTGAAAAATGCTTATAATTAAACACAGAAACGGTCTGTTTACATTATTATTCCGGTTGTTTTGGTAAGCCGGCAAATCCTGCTTCTAAATCCTTATCTGTAGGAATATAGTCGCTCATCTCACCATTGTTATATTTTTCATATGCTACCATATCAAAGTATCCGGTTCCGGTAAGTCCGAAAAGAATTGTCTTTTCTTCTCCAGTTTCTTTGCATTTTAAAGCTTCATCAATGGCTACACGAATCGCATGACTGCTTTCTGGTGCAGGTAAGATTCCTTCTACTCTTGCAAACTGCTCTGCTGCTTCAAATACTGATGTCTGTTCTACACTTCTTGCCTCAATCAAGCCCTGATCGTATAATTCAGATACGATACTGCTCATTCCATGATAACGAAGTCCTCCTGCATGATTTGCAGATGGGATAAATCCGCTTCCTAATGTATACATCTTTGCCATTGGGCATACTTTTCCGGTATCACAGAAATCATAAACATATTTACCACGTGTTAAACTTGGGCAGGAAGCCGGCTCTACTGCAATAAAGTGGTAATCGGCTTCTCCACGAAGCTTTTCTCCCATAAATGGAGAGATTAAGCCCCCAAGGTTGGAACCACCGCCGGCACATCCAATAATAATATCCGGCTTAATTCCATATTTATCCATAGCAATCTTTGATTCTAATCCGATAACAGACTGGTGAAGAAGTACCTGGTTTAATACACTTCCTAAAACATAACGGTAACCTTCATGCTTCGTTGCAGTCTCAACCGCTTCTGAAATCGCACAGCCAAGGCTTCCTGTTGTTCCCGGATGTTCTTCTAAAATCTTCTTTCCAACTTCTGTTGTTGTAGATGGGGATGGTGTTACACTTGCTCCATAAGTACGCATTACTTCACGACGGAAAGGTTTCTGTTCATAAGAAACTTTAACCATATATACTTTACAATCAAGATCAAAATACGCACACGCCATAGAAAGCGCTGTTCCCCACTGGCCTGCTCCTGTCTCTGTAGTAACTCCCTTTAATCCCTGCTGCTTTGCATAATAAGCCTGAGCAATTGCAGAATTAAGCTTATGACTTCCACTTGTATTATTTCCTTCAAATTTATAATAAATCTTTGCAGGTGTTCCAAGCTTCTTCTCTAAACAGTATGCACGTACTAATGGTGATGGACGATACATCTTGTAAAAATCTTTAATCTCCTGTGGAATTGGAATATAGGCATCCGTATCATTTAACTCCTGCTTCACTAATTCTTTACAGAAAACAGGCTCTAATTCTTCTGGTTTTAAAGGCTCTAATGTTGCTGGATTTAATAAAGGTGCCGGCTTCTTCTTCATATCTGCACGCACATTATACCAGCTGTCAGGCATCTCATTCTCTTCAAGATAAATTTTGTAAGGGATTTCTTTATTGCTCATATCCTTCTCCTTTGCAAATCTTTTTCTTTTAATTTAATAATTTAACACTCTAGTCTAATACATTATGCTATACACAGTTTATACTATCTGTCTTCCTACGTCAAGTAGATTAACTATTTGATTCATTAGGGGAAACAGACGAAAAAAGAAATAATCCCATATCCCATCTGCTCTGTAGTCGCTGTGTTTAAGATGCTCATCCGCATCTTAAACACGCTCCGAAGCCGCATCTGGGATATGGGATTATTTCTTTTTTCTGTGTTTTGGCTCCAGAACGAATGAATGCAATGGTTTTTGTAATGGATAAGGAGAGAGGTCAGAAGACTACTGCTTGCTCGAAAGGTATACCATCCAGAAGAGAAAAATGATATATTGCCACAATATAGTAGTGAATTTATCGTATACAATGATAGCTGACAATATTATCTTATCAGCATTGACAGCATCGCGGAGATAGTATCAGAATAAGTCATAACCTTCTGACTCCTTCCCCATCTCTTTTCCAAAGACTATTACATTCATTCCATGTGATACCAACACACAGAAAATAAAAATAATAGACCATAGTAAATGAAATGTGAGAACAGGTAAATAAAATTCCATGACAGAGATATCTTTCGAACAAGCAGTAGATTTCTGACCACTCCCCCTTCTCTTCGCCAAAGACTATTGTATTCATTCCTTCTGGAGCCAACAAGCAGAAAATAAAAAGAATAGACTATCGCAAATGTAATGTGAGAGCAAGTAAAAATGCCGAACAGGCATTTTCTACGCAGTGATATCTTTACAGTTGCGATAGTCTATTCTTTTTATTTTCGTCTGTTTCCCTAATGAATCAAATAGTAAAAATTTATATTTTTTGAGTAGAATATCAAATGTTTTTCTATAAAATGACATGATAAAATATGTTTATATTGGCTGACTGTTCTGTTGACACATTTTATAGAATTGCTATAATTTTATAGAGAATAAAGATCAGTACATGAATATATGAGAAGGAGAGATTATTGTGGTTAAAGTAGAACTATTAAAAGAACTGAATAACGGCATTCGTTTTTACGCTTTGGAGAATGAATCTTTGAAGCTTGTTGTTGTAAATATGGGATGTAGAATTATGGAAATCCTTGCACCGGATGCTTCTGGAAAAAAGTCTGATGTGATTCTTGGTCTTAAGAATATTGAAGATTATGCAAATGATCCGGCTTATTTTGGAGCTGTCATCGGTCGTGTTGCTAATCGAATCGGAGATGCACGTTTCACATTAAATGGAAAGACTTATGAACTCTATGCTAATAATGGAAAGAATCATTTACACGGGGGAAAAGAAGGATTTGATAAGAAAATCTTTGATGTTACTCCTTTAGAGAATGGTCTTCGTTTCCACTATCTTTCAAAAGATGGAGAAGAGGGTTATCCGGGTAATCTGAATCTGTATGTAACGTACACTTTAAATGACAATACATTTTCCATTCATTATGAGGCAGATACGGATGCGGATACTGTCGTAAACTTTACAAACCATCTGTATTTCAATCTTTCTAATACATTAGAAAAAGTTACCGAGCATTCCCTTCAGATTAATGCAGATTACATCGGCTGCGTAGATGATACTTGTCTTGCAACAGGGGAACTGCTTCCTGTAAAGGATACTCCTTTTGATTTTAATGAAATGAAGAAAATCGGACAGGATATTGAAGCGGATCATATTCAGTTAAAGAATGCTTTCGGCTATGATCATTCTTTTGTATTAAAGGGAGACGAACGACAGTTAACTTTAGAAGAACCGGTTTCTGGCAGAAGACTTGTTATCTCAACGACCGCTCCTGTTGTGCAGGTTTACACTGGTAACTTCCTGAAGGATGGCTGTATCGGAAAAGCGGGAAGAGTATATGAAAACAGAGAAGGCGTTGCTCTGGAAACACAGCTTATGCCAAATGCGATTCATACCGAAGAAAACCCTTCTATTATTTTAAGAAAAGGGGAAAAATTTGAATCCACCACAAATTATATTTTTGAAACAATATAATTATAACTTGCCCCGCCAAAAATATTATAATTATGTAATCTATTAAGAAAAAGCAAAAACAAAACAGAATTCCCTACTATAAACTATGGCAGGGAATTCTGTTTTTTCTTTATGGAATCATGCTTGATACATTTTCTTTTGTTACTTTTTTATATGGCAGATAAATACATTTTTTGTTTTCGAATGTAATGTTCTCCATTCCTTTTCCTGTGACTGCGGCTGTGATAAGTTTCACCATCGCTTTTGCCTGTCCTTCTTTATCGTTATATACCGTTGCGGCGATTTTTCCTTCCTGCACTGCTTTTAATCCTTCTTTTGTGCCATCAATTCCAAAGAAAACAGGGATATTGGATTCTGTGTATCCAAGCTTTTCATAAGCATCTACCGCTCCAAGTACCATAGAATCGCTGTTTGCGATTACCATCTCTATATCTGTTTTATATTCTCCGATCAGCTGCATCATTCTTGTCTGTGCCTGGGCACGATTCCAATTTGCAATCTGATAGCTTAGTTTTTCCAAGGCAATTCCATTGGCTTTTAGACATTCTACGACACTTTCTGTACGAATGATCGCATCCTGATGTCCCATCTCTCCTTCTAAAATAACATACTGTATTTTTCCATCGTTATTTCTGTCAACTTTTTTATTGTCTTTAATGTAGTTTGCTGCAAGTTCTCCCTGTAATTCTCCCGACTGCTTTGCCTTTCCTCCTACATAGTAAAGTTTATCCCATCGCATCAAATCTTCTTCTACTGGCTCACGATTAAAGAAAATAATTGGAATATCTTTTTCTCTTGCTGCATCAATAATTTCAGACGGCTCTGTTCTGTCTGCCAGATTCACACACAAAACATTACATCCATCATTTATCATCTGCTTTATCTGATCGTTCTGAACTCTTTGTGACTTTGCCGCATCCATGATCGTCATACTTATGGCATAGCCCTGCTTTTCCATTGAACTGCATTCCTCTTTAAATGAATCTAACAATTCTCCAATAAAGGTGTCCTTTTGATCATAGCAGGCAACACCTATATAAATCTGATGATCCGTTTTGGGCTGGTTTTTACTGCACATAGAAAAAATCAAAGTCCCTGCAAACGCTGCCATTATGATTATTCCTGTGATTTTTATCTTCATGCGGTCCTCCTGTTATCTGTTCTTTTACTTTATATTTATTCAAGTCGAGCAGCCGCGAGACTTGGCGCGTGATTCTGGTCAGCGTAAGCTGACATATTCTTTACAGAATCACTGCGCATCCTCGCGGAGCGTTTATCTCATTCGTCAAATCATATTGGGGCTGCTTATTTGTCGCAATAAACTTGCTTGTCTCATTTTATTGACTGAGCGTAAATAACAAATCTTGATTTTCCTGCGAGAAAAGGTTCTGTCTGGTAAGTATAGTATACGGTACTTTCTGATTTTCCATCTGATAAAATGATGTACGTAACTTCTTGACTGTTTCAGCAACACATTGATAACCTGCCGTAAATTCATCAGATACAATAAGACTCTCTGCCCACCTTGTATCAAGACAATATACAGCCTCGGTGGAATTACCGATTCCATATACGATCGCTCCAGATAAATTATTTTGTTTGGCAGCTTCTCCGGCTTCTACAAGACTAGTATCATCCAATGCCAAAACTATATCTACCTTTCTTTGTGACTGTAATATTACTTTTTTCTTTATTCCTTCATCGCGAGATACCGACCATAAGATTTTTGCTCCACTATCCTTTAATGTATCACGAACTCCTTTTTCACGCTTGCTATCTGCTCCTGAACGACTACTCTCTGTATAAATACCTATTTTCTTTCCTCTAAGATTTCCATTGTTATTTTCAAGAAGTTTTCCTGCTAAAGCGACACCCATATCGTACTGATCCGGCTCCGTTACCGGAATAGCTGATTTTTTTTCTACGTTGTTATCAGGACTTTCTCCCGCCAGCATTATCGGTACTTTTTTCTGTATTTTTTTTAGCTTGGAATACTCTTTACTGCCTCCACCCATCTTTACAATAATCGCATCGGCACCTTTATCAATTTCCTGCTGAACGACTTCTATCTCATCTTCCGACATATTGATATTCGCCTTACTGATTAGCACCGTATTCACTCCGTATTCCTGCGATGCCATTTTTAATCCATACTTAAAGGCGGACCACTGGCTCTCTTCTATGTCAGGAATGACCACAGCAATTCTTTCTGCTTTTTGCTCATTTTTATTATACAGCATAAAAAAAGCTAACGTTGCAACCAGAAGCCCTAAAACAATTTCGGTTAAAATAAAGGTTCTTTTTCCATTCTTCATGTTTCTTCCTGTTTATCTTTCTGAGACGAACTCTCAAACTTCTTCCGGTTTTCCTCTGAATAAATGATTGCCGGTATTTTGATTGAAACGGTTGTTCCTTCGTCTAATTCACTTTCAATATGTAATCCGTACTGCTCTCCAAATAAAATCTTTATTCGGTTATTTACATTTACCAGTCCCACACCGGAACCTTTTTTATGTACTCTCTTCGTATCGGTGAGGAGAAATTCCACTTCCTCTTCTGGGATTCCCATTCCATTATCTGTTACAGACAGAAGAATTTCATCCTTCTGTCTGCTTCCACGAACAATAATTTCTCCGCAGTCATCCATTTCTCTTACACCATAATTAATCGCATTCTCTAAGATGGGCTGCAGAATCAGCTTTACGATACAACAGTCCAAAATATCCGGTGCGATATCAAAAGAAATCTGAAATTTATTTTTATAGCGTACCTTCTGAATATTCATATAACTTTGTGCATGCTGCAGTTCATCCTTAATAGATATAATCGTATGTCCTTTAGAAAGACTGATACGGAAAAGTCTTGCAAGCTGAGAAATCATGAATACGGCCTCATCATTCCTTTCTCCTTCGATCATCCATGTAATAGAATCCAATGTATTATAAAGAAAATGTGGATTGATCTGACTTTGGAGAACTTCCAATTCACTCTTTCTTCTCTCTGTCTGTTCCCATACAATTTTTTGCATTAACGCTGTATTTTGTTTATAAGATTCTCGAATAGATCTTCCCAGATGGCGAATCTCACGTGAACCTCCAATATAAATTTCTGACTCTTTTCCTTCTTCATATTCTGTAACGGAATTATTAAGCTTCATGATCGGACGTGAAATTCTTACGGATATAAGACGGTTAATTAATGTAAGCATCATCGCCATCAGTAAAATTAAAATAAGCACAAACTGCTTTATGTCAAGCATCTTACTTGAAAAAATAGAATATGGCATAACGCAGACTAACTTCCAGCCTGTATAACCAATCGTATCTACAACAATTTCTCTTCGCTCTCCATTGACTCTTTCTTCATACACACTTTCTTTTGCTGTCGCAGCTTTCTTACTGCTCTCATTTTTCATTCCATTATCAAGCTGTACCTGATGGGGATGATAGATAATCTGTCCATTGCTGTCACACAAATAAAAATACTGCCCGCTCCCCGCAGTATTAATTCTATCCATCATTCTTGCAATTCCTGAATAATCCATATCAACAAGCAGCACACCTAATTGTGTATTACTTCCATTCGTCAGCTCGACAACACGACTTGAAGAGATAACCCAGTAGTATCGACAGGACCCATCATCAAATAAATTCTGTACATGCGGTGTGGAAAAATGAATATTTTCCATCTGATTCATCGCATGCATAAACCACTCCTGTTTTGTCACGTTCGGATCTTCTTTCTGTGCTACAACAGGTTCTGCTTCCATCAGGCTTCCGGATTTGTTATAAATAGCAATGCTGCGAAGATTTTCTTTATTCGCTTCATATAAAAGATTCATCCCACTGTGAATCTTATCTGATTGACTGGAAATATCACTTTCTTTTATAATATCGTAATATAAAGCATCAGATATCTGCCGCATATTAATCAGATAATCTTCCACACTCTCTATGGTCTGATCCATCAATTTTTGATTATTTTCTAATATCTCCTGCCTTGACATACTGGAAAAACGCAAGTACATCACACTTCCCATACACAGCATGATCACTGCGGAAATAACAGAAAAGGCAATCATCAATGTTGTCTGTATATTTCCCGGTTTATACATAAATAATTTTTCTTTACATCCCTTCTTAAATGTTTTCATACTCTGTCCTGTATTTTGATGGGGATACCCCATATTGTCGTTTAAATACATAGCTAAAATAATTAGGGTCTGTGTATCCTACACTTTTTGCAATCATATAGCTCTTTTCATTTGTCTCTACAAGCATCCTGGCTGCCTTTTCCATACGATAACCTGTAAGATAACCAACGAAAGACTTTCCTGTTTCTTTTTTAAATATACTGGAAAAATAAGAATTAGAAACTCCTAATTCCCTGCATATATCGTCTAAACCAAGTGACTCTTCCTGATAATTATTGTGTACATATTCCTTTGCCTGATCAATAAGAGATCTCTTTGAATGATCTCTGGCATTTGCCATATCTTCATGTAATGCCAGACACAAGTTTAAAAGCCATTTTTCAAGTACCTGTGGTTCCATATTGCTTAGCAGCGTATATAACTGCCCTGCTCCACCGGATAATTTTTGAACATCCAGTTCATTATTCACCATAAAATGATACATTTCACTGATAAGTTCCATTACTGCTACGTGATATTTCTCTAGAGACTTTGCCGGAACAATCTTATGTTCCATATAGCGTTCTACTGCACTCTTAACATCCGGATTCTTCCCAAGACAGATCATCTTAAAAAGATATGCCAGTTCTGTTCCATCAGCTGCCTCTGTCGCTACCTTTCTTTTTGGAACGATCTCTTTTAAATTAATTGCCTGGTTGCTTCCATATAGTACCCGGTAAGAAACTGCTTCTCTTGCACTCTGATAAGACTTCACAAGCTCAAGAATGTTATCACAGACCTGACCAACTCCTACCGTCACAACTGCTCCGATCATATGATTTACATATTTACAAAAACGATCACAGGAATCCGTAAGTTCTGAAACTTCTTCTTTGCTTTCTAACTGAACAATCATTACCGTATCCCCTAAATAATTAAATCTCTTTCCTCGCCACTTCTCTTCTAGTCTTTCTCCAGCCTGGCGGTCAACAGAAATAGCTAAAAGCTGAATATCTATATCTTTCGGCACCTGTGTTGTTGACGTATGTATAATAATGCAGGCATACCATGGACCTGTAAAATCAATCTCATAGTTCATAATATACTTGCCAAGTTCCTCTTCCGGAACTCTTCCTTCTATCAGTGTTGAATAAAAGTTCGCCTGCAGCAGCGGTAGAGAATCCTTATAATACCTTTTAAGAAGCTCTGCACCTTTCTTTTCATTAATTTCTTGATCTAATTTCTTCTTTAAATCTTCAAAAACTTTTGTGATTTCTGCAGCATTCAATGGTTTTAATATATACTCTTCAATTTCAAGATGTACCGCTTCCTTGGCATATTCAAAATCATCGAAGCCAGTAAATAAAACTAACTTCGTTGCAGGATATTTTTCTCTTATCTGACCACATAATTCCAGCCCATCCATATATGGCATCCGAATATCCGTCATCACTACATCCGGTTGGATCTCCTCCAGCATTTCTAACGCTTTTAGTCCATTATTCGCATGTCCTACAACGGAAAATCCTAATTCGTTCCATTTTACCTTTTTTGCAATTATCTGAGTTACTTCTTCTTCGTCATCAACTAATAATAATGTATACATATCCTCTCTCCTCATTTATTAGTATTATATCAATTTTCCAAACATAAGTAAATCTCAGCACAACAAAAATAGTGCCAGCAGCTGCGATCCTTAGATCGTTTCTTCTGACACTATTTTCTCATATATTTATCTCAGTCAAGAAGACTCCCACCTCTTTCAGGTGGTGAGTAACAGCAAATTTGTCTCAGTGAGAGTCCAATCTCCGACTGAGATAAACGCTCCGCGAGGATGCGCAGTGATTCTGTAAAGAATATGTCAGCTTACGCTGACCAGAATCACGCGCCAAGTCTCGCGGTTGCTCGACTTGAATATTACCAAAGAGGAATTTTAATTATTTCTTCTGTACGTATTTCAGACAGTCAAGTGTTACTGCGATAAGAATAATGATACCTGAGAATACGAACTGAAGGTTTGTATCAATACCAAGAATTGTAAGGGAGTATGTTAATGCTGTAAAGATACATACACCAGTAACTACACCGGAAATCTTGCCAATACCACCAGTAAAGGATACACCACCAACTACGCAGGCTGCAATGGCATCCATATCCCAGCCCTGTCCATAAGCAGCGGAACCGGAACCTACCATTCTCGCACATTCAAGCCAGGAACCGAATCCATAAAGGATACCAGCCATAACGAATGCTCCAAGTGTAACTGCGAATACAGAAATACCGGAAACTGCTGCAGCTTCTGGGTTTCCACCAACTGCGTAAAGATTCTTTCCAAATGTTGTTTTATTCCAGATGAACCATACGATTACGATAGCAGCAAGTGCCCATAAAATAATTGTTGGGAATCCATTTACTTTAGGAATAATCATATTTGGAATGGTTGCTTCAATAGAACCAAAGGATACACCTTTTGTTGCATAAGTTACTAAACCAAAAATTACAAGCATGTTCGCCATTGTCGATATGAATGGATGCATCTTGAACTTCGCTGTAAAAAATCCTGCTATACTTGTAAATACCGTACATAAAACAATACATACAACTAAAGCTAAAATTACTCTTCCAACAACCGGAACGTTTGTAAAATCAAAGATATGTCCGAATACAGAACCAGTATTTACACCCTGATGCATAATAATAGTTGCAGCGGTCATACCCATACCAACCATTCGTCCAACAGACAAGTCTGTACCTGTGAGGAGGATTAATCCTGCTACACCAAGTGCCAGGAACATTCTAGGGGAAGCCTGCTGGAGAATATTCAGTATGTTATTATATGTGAGCAGAGGGGTTCCTTTTTTAATAGGAGTGATCACACATAATGCAATAAAGATTAAAATAATAGCAATGTACAATCCATTCTGTAAAAGGAATGTTCTACGATTGAATGTATATTTATAGTTCTCCCACTTCTGTGCCATCTCTTCTGCGAATGTGAAATCTGACAAACGCAGTAAATCTATAAGATGATACTTATAAGTAAGAGCATCATGTTTTCTGTCTTTAATTCGCTGTTTTTCTTTTTCCAGCTCTAACTTTTCATTAGAAATACGGTTCTTATGTACGTAATTCTCTTCTTTAATCTCAACCTGGTCAGACATACCTGCCAGTGCTTCTTTATGCTCTTTTTCTAACTGAGCAAGACGCTGTTTATGGTCTTCTAAAGCTTTCGCTTTTTCTGCCTCACAGCTTTCTTTTACTGCATTATAATACAGTTTTTCAAAGTTCTCTTTCAGGTAACCTTCTGCATCTGCGATCAGTTTTGCAACTTTATCTTTATTCTGTGCTTCTACAGCTTTTGCCTGATTTAACTTTGCCTCAAACTCTTTAATTTCATATTCTTTCTCTCCTTTAGAGAGAGTTTTATCTCTTTTTACACTTTCGATAAGATTCTGGTACTCGATTACTTCTGCTGTACCATGTTCTCTTAATTCATCAATTTCTTTTTGAATTTTACCAACATATTCATCAATTGGCTGTCTCAGCTGTCTTTCCTGTTCAGCCGTAAGAATTTCACCATTTGCCATATCTATCTTCTCCCTTAATTATAGGTATTTTGCACTCAGTCTCAAAAGTTCTTCCTGATTTGTTTCCTTGGTATTTACAATTCCGGAAAGATGTCCGTTTGACATAACACCAATACGGTTTGTAATTCCAAGAATCTCCGGCATCTCAGAAGAAACAACAATAATTGTCTTTCCTTCTTTTGCCATCTTGATAATCAAATCATAAATTTCATATTTTGCTCCAACATCGATACCACGAGTTGGCTCATCCATCATAAATACCTGTGGACTACGCTCCAGCCATCTTCCGAAAATAACCTTCTGCTGATTTCCACCGGAAAGACTTGAAATCATATCTCCAGGACCCATACATTTTGTATGCATGACTTTAATTTCATTTGCAGTTGCCTTTACCATCTTAGAATCAGAAATGGCAGCTCCACTTTTATATGAATGTAAGTTTGCGATCGTCGTATTGAAGGTCAAATCTCCTTTTAAGAAGAGACCATTCGCTTTTCGTTCCTCTGTAATAAGCGCAAATCCATAATCCATCGCTTCTTTTGCACAACTAAAGTTCATAAGTTTATTGTTCAGATAAACTCGTCCTGACGCTCTTGTTCGTATACCAAAAATCGTCTCTAACAATTCTGTACGGCCTGCTCCAACCAGACCATATAATCCAAAGATTTCTCCTTCTCGTACATCAAAGGAAACATCCTGTAAATACGGCTCAAACTTTGTTGATAAATGCTGAACCGACAACACAACATCTTTCGGCTGATTATCTACAGGTGGGAAACGATTCTCAAGAACTCGTCCTACCATCGCTGCGATCAGCTCATTCATATCTGTCTCTTTTGCACTCTTTGTCATAACAAGATTTCCATCTCGAAGTACTGAGATTTCATCACAGATTTCAAAGATCTCATCCATCTTATGAGAAATATAGATAAGGGAAATACCCTGATCACGTAACATTCTCATCATTTCAAAAAGCTTTTCTACTTCCTGTACTGTAAGAGATGAAGTAGGCTCATCTAATACAATTACTTTAGAATTATAAGAAATTGCCTTTGCAATTTCACACATCTGTCTCTGAGATACAGACATGTTTCTCATAGGCTGATCCAAGTTTACTGTCATACCTAACTTACGGAATAACTTGGATGCCTCATTCTTCATTCTCTTTTCATCAATTACTCCAAGAGAATTCACTGGATATCTTCCAAGGAAAAGATTATCCACTACGTTTCTTTCAAGGCACTGATTCAATTCCTGATGTACCATTGCGATTCCATTTTCCAATGCATCCTTTGGACCGGAAAAGTTTACTTCTTTTCCATCCAGATATATATTTCCTTCATCTTTCTGGTATGTACCAAAAAGACATTTCATCATTGTTGACTTACCGGCACCATTTTCTCCCATAAGGCCCATAACAGTTCCTTTCTTCACATCAAGATTGATGTGATCAAGTACTCTGTTTCGACCAAATGATTTACTCATACCACGTATCGATAAGATAGTATCGTCTCTCTTATCCTCCATACTTTCTGCTCCTATAACTAATATATTTACTGATATTACTTCTTTACTTCTTGAAAATTTCAGGGAGAATAACTTCTCCCTGAAACCTTCCTTGTTAACTTCTTGTTAACATCACTATAAATTCTCAAAAATATGTTCATTATATGCAAGTATGTTCAACTACATAATCTGAAACATCTGAAATTGAAAATCTGTACGCTCTAAATAGTTAGAAACTACTGATTTAAAATAGCTGTGTAAGAAGCTGCGTTATCTGTCTTAACCATGTTGATTGCAAATGCATCGTACTGGCTTGGGTTTCCAAGACGGTTTGTAACGTTAGATTCTGTCTGTCCGTCACCACCGATGTACTCTACATCAAGATTTAAAAGATCATCATATTTCTGTAAAAGTGGCTGATATGTTGAGCTTAAGAAGTTATCAGAAGCATTGTAGATATTAAGCCATACTTTCTTTGTTGCATGTTTAGAAGAATCTAACTGATTAGATACTGGTTCCCAAACAACTGTAGAATCTGTGAAATCTTTATAGTTATCTGCTGTAACTGCAGCGTTTAATGCATAGTAAGATCTCTCTTCTTCGCTATATTTATATACATCTTCGCTAAGTACGTTTCCAGCTTCATCAGCTGTTCCGATACCTGTATCTACGTCAACACCATCAAGTGCGTTACGAAGCACTCTAAGTGTAAGATAAGCCTGAACATCGGCATGCTGGCTGACTGTTCCGCCGTAACCTTCTGCAATAGCTGCTACTGCATCACTGTTAGCATCGTATCCAAATGTAGGAACTTTGTTATCTTTTGACCAAGCGTTAAACATTGACATTCCCATTCCATCGTTGTTAGATACAACTAAATCGATAGAATCTCCAAAAGAAGAAGCCCATGTTCCGATTGCGTTACCAGCTGTTGCTGCATCCCATGTAGCACCTGCGGAGTTTTTCATTTCCTGAGAAGCAAGCTCTCTGATCACATATTTCTTACCATTAACTTCAACTTCTCCGTCTTTAACCTCTGCAGCTTTTCCATCTGTGTTTGTTCCTGTAGGAGCACTGTTAAGTTCTCCGCCTTTTTCAACACCTGTACCAAGAGCTTTACGAACACCTCTTGTACGAGCGATAGAATCGTTATGTCCGATGTCACCGATTGCTAAAACATAACCGATAACTCCGTCACCATTACGGTCAACTTTATCAATGTTTTTCTCGATATATTCTTTAACCATCTGACCCTGAACTTCAGCACCCTGGTTAGCATCGAAACCTACATAGTAAGTATCTTTGTTAAAGTTAAGAGCTGTCTTGTCAAGTTCACCTGTAGAACTGTTAGAAGGCTGACGGTTAAACCATACGAGTGGTTTATCCTTGTTAGCTACTTCAGAAGTTGCTGCTGCTTCACTTCCTGTGTTAGCCTCTCCTTTAGTATCTCCCCCACTGCTACCGCATGCTGCTGTAGAAACTACTAAAGCTGCTGCCATCATCATTGCTACAATTTTCTTTCTCATTATTATTACCCTCCTCGGTTTTTGTTGATATTGCCAGTATAAACGATTTTTTAACAAGAAACGATAGAATATTTTTAGATTCACATTAAAAATTCTATGATTTTATTAGCAAAACGAATAAAAAATTCTATGATTCAATACATTATATGGCAATGCCAAGTTTTCTCCCCTCCCATATGTTCAAGACAAAAAAGTTTTTAATACCTTCAACACTCCATCTTCTGCATATCCTGGTATAATTTCATCTGCTGCTTCTTTCGTTTCTTTTCTTGCAGTATCAACCGCATATCCCTTCCCCGCATATTCAAGCATCGCAATATCATTGATATTATCCCCAAAAGCAATCGTTTCTTCACGTGAAATCCCCAACTCCTCACAAATACTCCTCATTGCCGTTCCTTTATTTGCTCCTGGTCTGACAATATCAATCCAATACTTACCCGAATTTAAAAACTCCAGTTTTCCTTCCCATTTATCTTTTATATATTTCTTACAAATCTGATCTACGTTTTCCGGATGATACATCGTCATCATACTGAAATCTTCTTGTGGAACATTACTCCATCCTCCCGTTCCGATCGTATCATAATGATATCCATCTATTAATAACTTATGCATTGGTGTTCCCTCAAAAGGACAATATGTATTCGTTGGTGTATTCAAAATTCCCTCTAGCTGATCAAATTTCGATAACTGTTCCCATAATTCTTTTCCCCATTCCTGCGGAATCGGTTTCATAATTTTCGACTTTCCATTATGAGATACTACATTACCATTCTGCGATGCAATCCATAGTTTATCCATAACAGGTGCAAACACCTCTTTTATGCTAACCATATGTCTTCCTGAAGCAACCACAAATACGATTCCTTTTTCAACAAGCTTTTCAATCACCTCATAATATTCCGGATTGATCTGTAAAGTCCCATCTTTAATCAATGTTCCATCGATATCTGTCATAACCATTTTTATCATAATTTTTATTTTCCTCCTATGTTTAAATAAAATCAGTATACTCCATGATTGATATAGGCGCAAGCAAGTGCTATTATATTGTAGATTTAATGTAGACGAAAAAAGAAATAATACCCTATCCCATCTGCTCTGTATTCGCTGTATTTAAGATGCTCTTCCACATCTTAAACACGCTCCCAAGCCGCATCTGGGATAGGGTATTATTTCTTTTTTCTGACTATTTTAAATCCACAGTTGGTGAGAATGGGGATTCTCCAGAAGGTTATGGATTCCTGGGGAATTAAAGTCTAAATGATTGACACATTTTTTCTGGAAGTTTCCATCTGAATAGAAAGCGTAGACTTTTGGGGAATCCGACTGATTTGTAGATTTAGTATAGACGAAAAAAGAAAACATACGATATTCCATCTGCTCTGTAGTCGCTGTATTTAAGATGCTCTCCCGCATCTTAAACACGCTCCCAAGCCGCATCTGGGATATCGTATGTTTTCTTTTTTCTGACTATTTTAAATCCACAGTTGGAGAGAATGTGGATTTTCCAGAAGGTTATGGATTCTCGGGAAATTAAATTTTAAAGGATTGATAATCTAATTGTTGGATATATCTGGTATTTAGTTATACAAAGAGTTCTATTTCTTTTGGATGTTTCCATTTGAATAACAATCGTAGACTTCTGGACAATCCCCCTCTATTCAAGATCAAAATACTAATTTCCATCTGGAGCCAAAGGACAGAAAAGCAGAAATTTGATATAGAAGAAAATGTGATGTCGGAGCCAGTAAAAATGCCGGTCAGGCATTTTCTGCGCCGCGACTATCTTCACATCTTCTTCTATATCAAATTTCTGCTTTTCGTTTCTTTAGTCCCTCAAATTAGCATTTTAGAGATTTCTAAAGCGACTCAGGAATTCTTTTGTTTTTTCTTTTTGTGGTGTTTTGAAGATATCATCGCTTGTTCCCTCTTCTTCGATTACTCCGTCTGCCATGAAGATTACATGGCTGGAGATGTCTCTGGCGAATGCCATTTCGTGGGTAACGATGATCATTGTCATACCTTCTTTTGCAAGTGCAGCCATGACATTTAATACTTCTCCTACCATCTGTGGGTCAAGTGCAGATGTTGGTTCATCGAATAAAAGGACTTCCGGTTCCATTGCCAAAGCTCTTGCAATAGCAACTCGCTGCTTCTGACCACCAGATAGCTGTTTTGGCTTTGCATTGATGTAAGGGTCCATTCCTACTTTCTGTAAGAACTTCATGGCAAGTTCTTTCGCTTCTTCCTTGCTCTTCTTTGCTACCTTGATCGGACCGACCATACAGTTTTCAAGCACGGTTAAGTTTGCGAACAGATTAAAGCTCTGAAATACCATTCCTACTTTTTCACGATACGTACATACGTCCATTTTAGGATCTGTGATATCTTTTCCATGGTAGTAAATATTGCCTCCTGTTGGAGTTTCTAAAAGATTGACACAGCGAAGCATGGTGGACTTTCCAGAACCGGAAGCACCAATAATAGAGATAACATCTCCCTTTTCTACACTAAAGTCAATGTCTCGTAATACTTCATGATTACCAAAGCTTTTTACAAGGTGGGAAATTTCAAGTATTTTATTATTCTCACTCATTTATCTTCCCTCCCTTGTTGCTTTTTTAGAACCTAACTGTGTTCCAATGTCCATGTTGTCAACTACCTCATAACTGTCATTACCATCTAACGCTCTCTCCCACAGATTTAATAATCTTGAAGAAATCAGCGTCATAATCAAATAGATAATCATTACGATCGTTGCCGATTCAAAGTAAGTATATAATGCTCCGGCAACACTCTTATGCACAAAGAATAATTCGGTAATACCGATGACGGATAATACAGAGGTATCTTTGATATTGATAATAAGGTTATTTCCAATCTGTGGAAGAATATTACGGAAAGCCTGCGGAAGAATAACATTTGTCATTGCCTGAAAATGATTCATACCGATTGCTTTCGCCCCTTCCATCTGTCCTGGATCAATAGAAATAATACCACCACGAACAGATTCTGCCATATAAGCACCTGTATTAATCGATACGATGATAAATGCAGACTGCCACATTCCCATCTGAATATTAAATAACTGGGATGCACCGTAATAAATAAATACGGCCTGTACAATCATAGGTGTTCCACGAAATACTTCTACATAAATTTTTAAAATAATTTTTACAAGCTTTAAAATAATTCTTTTTGGCAGACTGTCTCTCTTCTTATCTTCCGGTATTGTCTGCACAATACCAATTGCCAAACCAATAATACATCCGATTATTGTAGCAATAATTGCTATAACTAATGTAGTACCTGCACCTTTTAAATAAGATGTTCCATACTGCTGCAGCAGATAAGCAATTCTCTGCCCAAAATTCATATCAGCCAAATTCATGACCTATTCTCCTCCAGACTACTATTTAGATAAAGGCTGTACAGAAATAGCCTCATCCATCATCTTGTTGTAGTCATCTTTTGTCATCTTAGAAAGAACACTATTGATGCTGTCAACTAATTCTGTGTTACCCTTCTTTACAGAAATACCAATGTTGATGTCTTCATCAGATACTTTAAAATCATCGTCACTTCCTGAGAAATCAAGTAATTTAAAATCAGGGTAAGCAACTAATGCTGCCTTTCCTGTAGGCATATCTGTTACAACAACGTCTGTTCTTCCACTGTTTAATGCAACTAACATAGCTGGTGCAGATTCCTGTGCTGCCTGAATGTCGGCATCTTTAATCTGTGGAAGGCACTTATCATACCAGATTGTTCCAAGCTGAGAAGTACATGTAGCACCTGCAAGGTCTGCTACACCCTTTGCATTCTCATACTTGCTTCCCTTCTTTACAAGTGTAACGATGGATGCATAGTAATATGGCTCTGTAAAGTCTGCCATCTGCAGTCTTTCAGATGTGATAGACTGACCAGCGATAACGCAGTCAACCTGTCCGGACTGTACCGCAGGAATTAAGGAATCCCAGTCAAGCTTTACGATCTGTAAGTCATATCCCAATTCATCGGCAATCTTCTTTGCCATCATAACATCATAACCATATGCATAGTCAGAACTGTCTTTAATAGGAACTGCTCCGTTAGAATCATCAGACTGTGTCCAGTTATATGGTGCGTATCCACACTCCATTGCTACTTTTAAAGTCTTTTTTCCTGCATCAGTAGAACCTTCTGACTTTGCTGTGTTTGAACTTCCGCAAGCAGCAAGACTTAATACCATTGCTGCTGCTAAAAACATACTAATGATCTTTTTCTTCATAATACTTCTTCCTCTCTATATAATTTGTATTGTTGGGAAAAACACTTCCGAACTAAGAAAGTAGAGAAAATGCATCGCTGCTGTATAGTATACACACGAAATCGTCTTATGATTTACGATTATATTTGCAACTCATTCGAAGATATCTTTCATGCCCCATTATTATAAGCTTTGTATACTCCTTCTCCGATTACATAAAAACAGAGAAGCCCAGATGGACTTCTCCCTCGAAATCTTCTCTGCTATTCTCTTACTTCATCGTATTTCTCGAAATATAGTACATTGTAGCATGTTATTTTTAAGATTGCAATTACTCTTTGCAATTCTCTTCATATTAATTTATATTATTTTATATTTTTGACATACCATACGCATACTTCCTGCAAACATTCGGCAAAGTATACGAGAATGTTCCACAATATCATATGACATATCGTGATTAAGCCAGTCAATCAGCTGGCCAAACAACTCACATTTTAAATAACTTATCACAAATTCCAAATCCTTTGAATCTACTCTTTCCGAATACTCCCTGGAACGAATATAAGTACGTGTCACATGCTCACAAATCTTCATGAGCTGTTTCTCATAAAATTCTCTGTTGGATGAACCATAAATATGATAAATCATTCTCTTATTTAAATTGATTTCTTTCAAGGCTGCAGTGACTTTCTCTTCAAAAGTAGATTCCTCCGGCAAATTCTCTATCACCTTCGCCGTCATCTCCACAATAATCTCTTCTAATAAAGAAGGAATATCCTGAAAATGATAATAAAATGAATTTCGATTCACACCACAGTCCTCTACAATATCTTTCACTGTAATCTGGGAAATCGGTCGTTCTGTTAGTAACTTTATAAAAGAATTTTTAATTTCTCTTTTGGCAAAAGGGGGCATTCTGTGCACTTCCTTCCTTAAATTTATAAATTTATCAAATTTATCACCTTATATACTGCCACGCTCATTACGCACTACATGCAACATAATATCATAGATTCTTTCTTTATTCCATTAAAAATTCCAAAAAATCTATAGATTGTTTCTTTGAATTTGTGTAAAGTACATATATTCTTTATTTTTATACTTTATGATAAATACTAAATCCATCACGACCGTTTCTTTTTGTCCTGTACATTGCCTCATCTGCATTTCGATACAGGCTGTTAAATGTTATACCATCTTTTGGCATAAAAGCTGCTCCGATACTGCAGGTTAACCTATGGTCTTTTATTTCCTCTACCGGAAGCTCATGAAAATACTGTATGAGACTTTCCATACGACGAATCACAAATTCCTCAGACGTTACACCTTTCATAAATATGAGAAATTCATCGCCCCCAACTCTTCCTATGATATCATCCTCTCTAAACGAACTTTTTAAAAGATGTCCCACTTTATATAAAACTCTGTCACCTACCGCATGTCCAAAATTATCATTAATCTGCTTAAAATGATCAACATCCAGCATAAGAAGAACACCTCCAGATTTACTCTCCTTACTATCGAGCCATTCTGTAACTAAATTCTCCGTTCCGATTTTATTATGAAGCTGTGTCAGACCATCAATACTAGCAAGCTCCTTCATATACTTTTGCTTCTGAGACTCTCTGTATAAGATAATAAGCAGAAATGCAATCATTCCTCCACCTATAACAAAAACTAGAATGACCTGTCTGTCCTGAACAAACTGATAGCTTTCCTGTGCTTTACTCTGCGGAATCACATAACAAAGCATCCAGTCATTAATTCCAAGTGTATCATAGGCAAGATATCTTACTTTTTTTCCCTCCTTAAGTACAAGAATTCCAGCTTTCTGGTTCTTTATATTTCTTTTTGTCTCTGCCATATCCTTTTTAGAAACTTCTTTATTTGTTACATAAAAATCATATACATTATCGCTAATATTGATATTTCGATACGCCTTTCCACTATCACAGGAAATAATTCTTCCGGAATAATCTATGATCATAGAAAAACCTACTCCATCATAAATATCGTTAAATAGCATCTGATTTAACGCGCCAACGTTATAAGAAGCCCCCAGAGCCCCCATTATTTCTCCATCTTTGTAAATAGGTACTGCAAGTATTACCTTTGTTTTCCCATCGACCATACTTTCCACAGGACGGCTCATTACTCGCTTTCCTTCCATCACATCATTAAAATAATTTCTGGTTTTCACCGACTTTCTCGCTCCATTACTGTAATAGGCATTCCCATCTGCATCAATAAGTGCAAGGAGATCTAAATCCTGTTCTTTTACAATACTCTGAATCAGTCTCTTATTTTCTCCTGAAAATATATTCTCTCTTTCCCCTACATAAGTAGCCATACCGGATAGATAACTAAATTGAATATCTATAATCGAGTTTAAATGATAACTTTGCCTTTCCACATTCGTAGCAACATTCTTCTGACTATTTATTTCCACATCCTTCTGAAGCCAGGATAAAAAAAACAAAAGACAACCTATCATAAAAATAAGAAAGGTACCTATAATCAGCAAATATTTTCTTACTTCATTCTGCTCCATTCCTTTTTTCCCCATGCTGTTCCCCTCCTTATAGAATTCTAATGATAGTACAATGTAAACTATTATTGTATTTTTTATCATACCATAATCCTTTCTCATTGTCATTTGTTTTTTACATTTGTTAACAACTTCTCAATTTAATTCATTAATGGAAACAGACAAAAAAATTCCAGCTTATAATAAAGATTATAAGCTGGAATTCTTTTTGCTGTTTATTCGCTCTATTTAAATTTCTTTTTCGATGATCTCGGCAAATTCTTCTACAGACATTGCACCTAATTCCGGACTGTCATTTTGATCTGCTACATCTCTCTTTCGAACAGATACCGTTCCTTCATTCTGTTCTTTTTCTCCAACGATCAGCATATATGGTACCTTCTGAAGCTGTGCCTGTCTGATCTTGTAACCAAGTTTCTCATCCCTGTCATCCATTTCAACACGAACCCCTTTTGCCTTCAGCTCCGCAGAAACTTTCTTAGCATACTCTGCAAATTTGTCGGATACAGGAAGAACTTTTGCCTGTACCGGTGCCAACCATGTTGGGAACTTTCCTGCATAATGTTCAATTAAGATTCCGATAAATCGCTCAATAGAACCAAATACAACACGGTGAATCATGATTGGACGATGTTTTTCTCCGTCTGCTCCAATATATTCTGCCTCAAATCTCTGTGGAAGCTGGAAGTCAAGCTGGATTGTTCCGCACTGCCATGTTCTTCCGATAGAATCCTGTAAATGGAAGTCAAGTTTTGGACCATAGAATGCGCCGTCTCCCTCATTTACTTCGTAAGGAATATTCATGGCTTTGATTGCATTTTCCAATGCATTTGTTGCTACTTCCCACTCTTCTTCTGTTCCCATGCTATCATCTGGACGAGTGGATAATTCTACATGATAAGTAAATCCAAATTTCTTATATACTTCATCAATCAATTTTACGACTTTCTGGATTTCATTTTCAATCTGCGCCTCTGTCATAAAGATATGGGCATCGTCCTGTGTAAAGCATCTTACACGCATCAGTCCATGAAGCTGTCCGGACTTTTCGTGACGGTGCACAAGGCCAAGTTCCCCAAGACGAAGTGGAAGTTCTTTGTAAGAACGAGGCTCCATCTTATAAACAAGCATTCCACCTGGACAGTTCATTGGTTTTACAGCAAAATCCATGTCGTCAATTACTGTTGTGTACATATTTTCCCGGTAATGATCCCAGTGTCCGGATGTCTCCCAAAGCTGTCTGTTTAAAAGAATTGGTGTAGAGATTTCCTGATACTCTTCTCTTGTATGAATCTTTCTCCAGTAATCAATTAATGTATTTTTCAATACCATTCCCTTTGGTAAGAAAAATGGAAATCCCGGACCTTCCTCCATAATTGTAAATAAGCCAAGTTCTTTTCCAAGCTTTCTATGGTCTCTCTTTTTCGCTTCCTCAAGCATATGCAGATAATCCTGCAATTCTGATGCTTTTGGAAAAGAAATTCCATAAATCCTTGTAAGCATCTTATTTTTCTCATCACCACGCCAATATGCACCTGCTGTAGAAAGAAGCTTAATTGCTTTAATAACACAGGTGTTTGATACGTGAGGACCCGCACAAAATTCCTCATAATCTCCCTGCTTATAAAATGTAATCGTCTCATCTTCAGGAAGTTCTTCGATCATCTCCACCTTATAATCTTCCTGTCTTTCTTTCATATAGGAAAGAGCTTCTTCTTTTTTCACTTCAAAAACTTCCAGTGGAAGGGACTGTTTTACAATCTTTTTCATCTCTTTTTCAATTGCCGCAAGATTCTCTTCTGTAAATGAAAAAGAAAAGTCAAAATCATAATAAAATCCGTTGTCAATTGCTGGTCCGATCGCACACTTTGTATCCGGATATAATCTCTTTACTGCCTGTGCCAGCACATGAGCGCTTGTATGCCAAAATGCTTCCTTTACCTCTTTGTTGTCAAAATCACCTTCGATTACCTGTCCATTTTTTTCCAGAACTTTCATTTCATTACCTCCAAAATAAGAACGAATCTGACTGGGACCTTTCTTTTTTATTTGCTCCAGACATTTTAAGACATCAGCCTTCAAAGTCAGGAGTAATTTTCTGTAAATTAAAAAAGCACCCATAGATTACAATATGACTATAATCTAAGGGTGCAGTAAATACACGGTTCCACCTTATTATTTCACTTCAGATTCTATGATTAAATCCTATCCCTTAACGCGGGCATACGGCAACACTTGTGAAATATCCCAAAATGTCTTACCCATCTCAAAAAATACTTCTTTTCGCATCGCAGCTCAGGAATGGTTTTCATATATTTCCTCATAAATAACTCTCAGCACTCGTTACTCTCTCTGTATAATTCTAATATATTACTCTTTTCCTTCATCGCTTTTCGCTGTTTCGAGTGTATGGTAGCACTATTAAAAATATTTGTCAATGTTTTATTTTTTATACTTTTGAGGTCTGAATGAAAATCTGTCTGAAATCGTATCCTTTATATTAGAAAAATACTGTGGAAGTAAAATCTTTCGCTCTGTAGAAAACACTTCTTTCCATGAATAATTGACAGCCTCTTTCGCTTCTACAAACTTATCTTTCAAAATTATTTCCGTTAAAAGCATGGCGGCAGTCATCGCAGAAGTCATTCCCCAACCATTAAATCCTGTTGCCACATACAGACCCGGTGTTTTTCTTTCAGAAGCATAAGATCCGATATATGGTATACCATCTAAACTGAAACAATCCTGTACTTTCCAGCTCGCCTTCTCTTTTGCTTCAGGATAGTACATTGCTGCTGCCTCCCTTAGTTTCTCCCATTCATGAGCCTCCCTGTCACTTTCTGGCTTGTACATTCCTCCTGTCATTAAAAGTAAATCCCCATAACTTCGAAAAGAGAGTCCTCCCTGCGCTTCATCTGTATACATCCCATTCATCTTCTGTGCATTCCCCAGTGCCAGAATACAGGACTCTTCCATATGCAGCTTTCTGTTATACTTGCCAAGCTTCTCATAAAATGGAATATGTGTTGTGCAAATAATATGATCTGCTACCGTAACGTGTATTCCACACCATATAACATGCCTGAACCAGTCATCAATCTCTACACCTTCATATATATGTATATTCTGATGCTTTTCCAGTTCTTTTACAAGACCATTCAACAATTTTACCGGATTTAGCTTGGCCTGTCCCGGAAAACGTACTGCTCCTGATATATCAAAGGGCAATTCTGTTGTCTCACAAAAATCTGCCTTCCCGCCAATTCGATCTACTGCATCAATCTCTTTTTCAATCTTTTCTCTATCATTCTTAGAATAAACATAAGAACTCGTTTCTTCAAAATCACAATCAATCTGTTCAGAAAGTTCCCGATACTTCTGTATTGCCTGTTCATTCGCCTGAAAATACATCCTGGCCTTCTCCTCACCATCTCGTTCTAATAACTTACTATAGATCAGACCATGTTGAGAAGTTACCTGTGCCATCGCATCTTTCCCTGTTCCTTCAGCGATTCGATCTTTATCTAAAAGAATACAGTCTACTCCTGAATCTTTTAAAAACCAAGCACATAGTATACCACATAAACCGCCGCCAACAATCGCTACATCGGTCATCTCCATACATTCCATCTTTCCATAATCAGATTTTTCTGCTGTATCAATACTCCTCCATATAGAATCTGACATCGATCTATCCTCCTGAAATTATTAACCATTATACCATCTTTAACATTTTTATTATATAACTAAAAAGAAAAAGAATATTATTAATTTTTCTTAAACATTCTTTTTCTTCTTTTCATACTGTTTTTTTAATATAATTACTGTTTATATAGTTTATTTTGTTCTGTGTATTATTCGTTTAATTTAAAATTTACTTTTTATATGATGCCAAATTCAAAGAAATATCCTATAATTCAGATGGCTTACTTGCTTCATAATCCTTCCATGCTGTACTTTCTGTCACACCGGACATATCTGCTTTCATAGAATAAAAAGATACGGTTATTGTATATTCACTGTTTCCTTGTACATATACCGTTCCATCTGGAGCCAGCTAGCAGAAAAGCAGAAATTTTATATCAATTAGAATGTGATGTCGGAGCAAATAAAAATGCCGGTGAGGCATTTTCTATGAAGCGATTATCTTCACATTCTAATTGATATAAAATTTCTGCTTTTCGTCTGTTCTTCCAATCAAATTAGCAATTTTTTCTCTAATTCATGTAATTTTCCTGCAGCTTCCGGATTCTGTTTTTGCAGTCTTCGTTCTAAATTCTCTCTGCTTTCTACTAACTTTTCCCATATCTCTGGATTTTCTTGTTTTAATTCTATCTCCAAATGATGACGACGTTTTTCGATCATCTGGAATATAAGCTGTTTATTTTTATCCTCTTCTAGATTTGCGGAAAGTTCATCTAAATGAAGTTCCATTCTTCGAAGAACCTCATCCTCATCAATAGCACCGAGATTGTGCCATGCCTGCATTTGTTTTGAAAGACCTTTTTCCGAAATTTCTTTGATTTCCGGCCAATGATGCAGATTCGCTATTACCCGATGTACTCTTTTTTCGATTTCATTTACTGTATCTTCACCAAATGCCCATGCAAACTCTTCGAGTGTATTTTCTTCTTCGGCAGGTAATGTATGTAGCCACAGTGCTTTTTTTAATTTTTCTATTTTTTCTGTATTATGCTTATGAACAGGCAGTTTTCCTGCATGTTCCCGCAATTCTTCTAAGCTTTCCTGCAGATTTGCCGGAATACCTTCCAGTGGAAATGGTTTTTGTAATCCTGAATCAAGAAGCGCTGCCGTAATCGTTCTTCTGATACACCCTTCTTCTATTAATCCACCCATTCCAAGATTTCGAAACTGTGTATTAAGTGCCTGCATATGTTCTGTAATGTAAAATGCAATTCCTTTTTTCTCTAAGTTTTGTTTTAACATAAGAATCGTATCCGCTGCTGTTATATCAATACTTGTAATTGTTCCGGCATCTACGATTACGGTTTTTATGTCTTCTTTTAAATTATTTTCGATATCTTCCTGAAATAATTTACTATTTGCGAAGAAAAGGGTTGCATTAAAACGATAGATCATCGTGTGTTCAATCGGATGTGCATAATGATTTTTATCTAAATCATAAAAACCATCTCTTCCTGGAATACCTCCAAGAAATGCTCTTGTCGGATTCGTTTCCCGAATAACAACTGCCACAAAGGATAGAATGATTCCTATAATTACTCCGTAAATTGTTCCAAGAAAAAGTACTGCCATGCAGGCTGCTACAAAAATATAAAATTCTTTTCGACTTACTTTAAATAAACGAACTGCCAAATGCCATTCTACAACATTCATTAATGCAGAGATCACAATTGCCGTCAATACCGGAACCGGCAAGTATCCTATAAACCCTGCTGCAAATAAAAGAACCATTACCATAGAAATTGCTGCTGTAATAGAGACAGCCTGCGTCCTTCCTCCAAACTGTTCATTCATTGATGTTCTTGAAATACTTCCATTTACCGGACAGCTTCCTGTAAAAGCAGAAATAATATTTCCTGCCGCACAGGCAAGGATTTCTTTATTATCATCTATTTTATAACCATTTTTCGAAGCAAAATTATTCTCGGAAAGTAAAGTTTCTGCCATAACAACAACAGCAATCATCAAGCCACGACCTGCTGCATGCTTAAGGTCTACATGAAATACAGACGGTATAATAAATTTAGGAAGTCCTGGCTCTACTTTCGATAGTAAAGCCACTCCATAATGATCCACATGAAATACCAATGTAGAAACCATTCCAAGAGCCATGATCACAACTGCCATCGGAAACTTCGGCATTACTTTTTTAGAAATAATCAATATTGCCAGCGCTCCGACACCTAATCCGACCGATACCCAATTTATATGCAATGCTGTCTCATACAAATGTTTTAACAGTTCTGGAAGTTCACCAGAACCGGATTTACCTCCCATAATCTTTGGAATCTGCATCAAGATAATTGTCAACGCGATTCCGCTGATAAACCCTCCCATAACTGGAGTAGAAATAAATGTAACGAGCTTACCTGCTTTCAAAAAATAAAATAAAAGCAGCCATAAACCAACGAATAGTGCAATAACTGGAATATACCGGAGTGCATCCACACTCCCACTCTCAATTCCAAGACTTGCAAGCGCTGCTCCCGCGATGGCCGCCGGTGCCGCATCCACTCCAAAAATAAACTGAGGAGAAGTGGAAAAAAGTGCAAAAAATAAAATAGGAAGTACAGAGCCATACAGTCCAAAAACTGCTGGCAGACCTGATACTTCCGCATACCCCATAGAAATAGGAATAGAAACAGCCGCAATCATGATTCCAGCTGTAAGATCTTTTCCAAAATATTCTTTTTTATAATTCTTTAATGTAGGAAATAAAGAAATTTTCATAAATCGTATGCCTTCCTTTCTATAAAACTTACCATATAATATAGAAGATTCTTGAGGCAATGTAAAGAGAAGAAGAAAAGATCTATTTAACAAACTTTCCAAATACATTTCTCACCAATGGTCCTGCAAAGAAAATCTGCCAGCACAGTGCCATTGGGAAGTTCATTGCAGTTGTCTGTAACCAGACAGCTATAATTTCTTTTCCCGGATGTTTAAATAATACCGTTGCAATAAAACTCATTGCCGGACACATCAGACAAACAATCATTGATGAAATTGCCAGTATGATAAAAATCGGTTTATCTGTTGGGGATACAATACGAAATGCAAGAAATTTAGATAATTTCTCTACAACAAAAAATTCTAAAATAAATGCTGCAGGCCACATAATCGGCATCTCATAAAATGCGAGTAAGAAAATCTGGTTGCTCATACCTCCCTTATCAATAGAAATGTTGTAACAAACCATAGCATAGACCATGACAAAAGCCATGATGAGGGTGAAAATAACGTTCTGTAACTTTGTTTTTGGCATAATCAGCCGCCTCCTTTTATTCTGTCTACCGAAAATTTACTTTTCGATGAAATAGTATAAAAATAGGATGTGTTGTTCGTTATCAATATTTTTTCAAAATATTGTGCGTTTCCAATTAGACCAAAATATTTTTATGATATTTTCTTGATACGAGTCGGTATTATAGCATAAAAATTTTTTTTGCGTAAGTACTTTTTTATTTTTTTATTTAGGACATACTATAAAAATACTGTAAAATAGGTAGATTGCCCAATTATATGACCATTTTATACTACTTTATAGTAATTCTTTATCACTACAAAGTGCCATAATACGCAAAAAAAGTGCATTTTTTTACCTTTATTTCATTTTAAATAAATGTTATAATTGTTATGTTTTTGTAAGGAAATTGTAAAAAAGAAAGGATAAACGTAATGAAGGAAAACAAAAACGATTTTAAACCGTATATTCCTGCGGACCAGGTAGTTCCGGAATTTACAGTCACAGCCTTAATTCTTGGTATTTTACTTGCAGTTATTTTTGGTGCTGCTAACGCATATCTTGGACTTCGAGTTGGTATGACCGTTTCCGCATCTATTCCTGCAGCCGTACTTTCCATGGGTATTATTCGTATCATTCTTCGTAAGAATTCTATCTTGGAAAACAACCTTGTTCAGACAATCGGTTCAGCCGGTGAGTCTGTTGCTGCCGGAGCAATCTTTACTCTCCCTGCTTTATTCTTATGGGCAAAAGAAGGTAAGATTGATTCTCCTAGTATTTTAACTATCTTTTTAGTTGCACTTGTTGGTGGTATCCTTGGTATCTGTTTCATGGTTCCACTTCGTCAGGCTCTTATCGTTGAAGAACATGGTGTTCTTCCTTTCCCTGAAGGAACTGCCTGTGCAGAAGTTCTCCTTGCCGGAGAAGAAGGTGGTAACAAAGCTGGTATCGTATTCTCCGGTCTTGGTATCGCTGCTATTTACAAATTCATCGCTGATGGAATTAAACTTTTCCCTAGTGAAATTGGTTATGATATTCAGGCATATGCCGGTTCTTCCGTAGGTATTCAGGTTCTTCCTGCTCTTGCGGGTGTTGGTTACATCTGTGGACCTCAGATTTCAAAATATATGTTCGCAGGTGGTACTTTAAGCTGGTTTGTACTCATGCCTATGATTGCATTATTTGGTAAAGATGCTACCATCTTCCCTGGAAGTGAAGTAATTTCTACTCTTGCTCCAGGATCATTATGGGGAACTTATATCAAGTACATTGGTGCCGGTGCCGTTGCAGCTGGTGGTATCATGAGCTTAATCAAGACTTCTCCACTCATTGTCCGTACATTTAAACAGGCAATGGGCAGCATGGCTAAAAACCGCGCTACTGCTGATGCTTCCCGTACACAGCGTGACTTACCAATGCCGATCATTCTTGGTATTATCGCTGTTATCGCTATTGCCATCTGGTTACTTCCAATTTTCCCTGTAAGTTTCCTCGGTGCAGTTCTCGTTGTTATATTCGGATTCTTCTTTGCAACTGTTTCCGCCCGTATGGTTGGATTAATCGGTTCTTCTAACAACCCAGTTTCCGGTATGGCAATTGCTACTTTAATTATTTCTACTTTAATTTTAAAAGCTACAGGAACTACAGGAACTACAGGTATGATCGGTTCCATCTGTATCGGTAGTATTATCTGTATCGTTGCTGCTATCGCCGGCGATACTTCACAGGATTTAAAGACAGGTTTCATCGTAGGTGCTACACCTAAACTTCAGCAGATTGGTGAAATGGTTGGTGTTATCGCTTCCTCCGCTGCAATCGGATATGTTTTATATCTGTTAAATGCTGCATGGGGATTCGGTTCTAACGAGATTCCTGCTCCACAGGCTACAATGATGAAGATGCTCGTTGAAGGTATCATGAATGCAGAACTTCCATGGGCACTGATCCTTGTTGGTGTATTCATCGCTATCGTTGTTGAGATTCTTGGTATTCCAGTACTTCCATTTGCCGTTGGTATGTACCTTCCATTCTCACTGAGTGCTGGTATTATGGCAGGTGGGGTTGTCCGTTGGATTCTTGAACGCCGTAAAGCAGCGAATGAAAGCGAAGAAAAAGAAAAGAAAGCTTGCATCGAACGTGGAACATTATTTACTTCCGGTCTGATTGCCGGAGAGGGACTCATGGGAGTTATCCTTGCTATTTGTGCGGTAGCAAAAGTTGACTCTAAGTTTGTTTCCCCTGTTGCCCTTCCACAGATTGCCAGCTTAGTTATTTTCATCATTTTACTTGCTTATTTATACTTCTTATGTGTAAAAAAGAACAACAAAACTAATTAACAATTAAATTACAAAACATATTTAATTTCTGGCAGTGAGAGAACCTCTTTCACTGCCAAAATTATTGAATCACGCGCCAAGTCTCGCGGCTGCTCGACTTGAAATATACATTTGATTTTAATACCAAATCGTTATAAAATATAAATTGTTTCAGAATTATGGGAGTAGCATTCGCTGTGGAGTAATTCGCGACGTCATGCTGGGAGCAAAATACCTTTTAATCCTAATATCACTGTATAATTTAATTTATATAATTTAATTATAGAAAGGATTCTCTATGACCAAACAGAAAATAGATAAAAACTATCTTGACTATATTCCTGTCAAAAACCCTGACATAGAATATGAAAAAAATGAAAAAGGAATTATCACTGTTTTTATTCGCTGGGAAGGTTTCTTTAATAAGATTGCTCAGAAATTTTTTCACCGCCCAAAAGTAAGTTCCATCGATCTTGATGATTACGGAAGCTTTGTCTGGGGCATCATCGATGACAAAAAGGATATTTACACACTTTCAAAAGAACTCGATCAAAAGTTCCCTAACATGGAAAAGTCCCTGTCCCGTCTCATTAAGTTCTTAGAAATATTAAAAGATCATCATTTAATCACTTATTCCGAAAAAAAGAGCAATTCAAACATAAAAACTTGCTAGAAATAGCCAGTAATATGTATAACACAGATTTACGATTGAATAAATATGAAAGGATCATACTATGGAATTACTGAAAAATCTGTTACAGTATCTCCCTTATATTTTACTCTTTGCCATAGCTACCATGTTAATCTACGGCTGGGGATTATGGCGTTCTCTGCACCAGAAACAAGATTTAAATAACCTATTGACCTCAAAAGGAATCAGTAAAATAAAAAAAGAACTAAAACGTAATGGGAAGATGACAAAAAAAGAACTCGCCGACTGTATACAGGGGCTCACCGCTCAACAGCCTTTTAGCAAACAACGCATCGGTGTCACCAATCCCACTCAGTTTCTTGACTCGCTCCTTCCTTACATGGAACGTCAGGAAATGATAACAAAAACAAAAGAAAACGGAAAGGTATATTACTATTTGATTCATTGAGAGAGAACAGACGAAAAAAGAAAACATACCATATCTCATCTGCTCTGTAGTCGCTGTGTTTAAGATGCTCGTCCGCATCTTAAACCCGCTCCGAAGCCGCATCTGAGATATGGTATGTTTTCTTTTTTCTGTGTTTTAGCTCCAGAAGGAAGGAATGAAATAGTCTTCTGACCTCTCCCCCTTCTCTCACCAAAGACTATTTCATTCATTCCATGTGGTAGCAACAAACAGAAAATAAAAAGAATAGACCATCGCACATTACATTTGCGATGGTCTATTCTTTTTATTTTCGTCTGTTTTCTATTCTTCTTCCGTTTCTGTTTCTTCATCTTCCGGAACTTCATTGTGTACTTCTGTTACCTGTACAACAGTTTCCTCCGGATTCGTTTTCAGATGAATGCCTTCTGTAGTTGCAATTGGTAAATCTGCAACTCTGATTGTATCACCAGCCTGTTTACCAGTTAAGTCAATCTCAACTTTTTCAACCAGATCCTCCGGTAATGCTTCATAACTGATTTCTTCTAATAATAATTCTACAACACCAGATTTTACCTTATCGTGATTTAAAAGTACAACCTCTGCTACAGAATGTACTTTCTCACCCTTTACTAATGCCTGGAAATCCATCTCCACAATCTCATGTTTCATTGGATTATAGTCAATCTCTTTTAATAAGACTGGCATTGTCTCTCCATCAACAGTGAGTTTTAACTGACTTCCCTTATTACAGGTTCTTAAGATTCTTTCTGCCTCTTTTTTCTCAATTTTCAGCGGCATGGAGCCTTCCATGTTCTTACCGAACACATTGCCTGTAACAAATCCTTCCCTTCTAAGCTTTTTTGCCTTGATTTGCATATCTCTTTTTTCAGCACTTAAAGTATTCATTTATCTTTTCCTCCAAAATGTCTGATGCTTAGAGGCCCTACTTTATCAGGTCTGATAAGTATTTTTCACGGTTATTCTTTTTAAATAACCTCTTCTTTGTTACGCTGCAATTATAGCACTGCTGTCAGAAAAAAGATTCACAAACATTTTTATTTTTAAAGGATTTTTTTATTAATTTTTAAAAACATTTTAAAAATGTGTAGACAATTTAAACAAAATATTTTTTCTATCACTTAACAGATGTTCTATAAAACATTTTTCCAGACATTCATTTTTACTCAAAAGGTGAAGTGGATTTAGAAAATACTTTCTATAAAATGTGTATTATATTCATGGAAACTTTCACCAAAACAGTAGTAGTTCATCACGGACTACGTCAACTGAATAAAGTAAAATATCCCACAAATCAGGGAGAGTACAGATTACTTATTGATTCTTCAAACAAATTCTAAGACTCTCCTTCAAATAATTCCTGCACAGATAATAGACGAAAATGATTCTTTTTCACATAAACCAATCCTTCTTTGGACATTTTACCAAGTTCTTTTGAGAGGGCGGAACGGTCTACGCTTAAGTAGTCTGCAAGCTGCTGGCGGTTAAATGGTATATCAAATTCTTTACTGTTACATAATACTGCCTGATTAGATAAATAGGATAACAGTCTTCCCCGGATAGATTTGGAGGAAGTGTTAAAAATTCTTCGGGACAGGGCGAGATTTTTCTGTGCGGAAACCTGTAAAAGATTTTCTATGAGTTTATTATGGAAAATGCAGGAATTAGAGCAGATATGAAGCATTTTTCCCACATTTAAAAATAAAATTTCTGTATCTTCTGCAGCAATGACATTGACTATCATTTTCTGGTCTGGGATACTGGCATAGGTTTCTGCAAAGATTTCTCCTTCACCTGCCCGCTCTAACACGCTGCGATTTCCCCAAATATCATCATTTTCTATTAAAACACTTCCTGATAAAACAACGCCGACACAGGATACGACTTCACCAGCCCGGTAAATCATTTCTTCCTTTTTATATTTGCGTTTGCCCGCCTTTAAGCAGGACAACATCTGCTCTGTTTCTTCCGGCGTTGCCCCCTGGAAAAGCACTGTTTTTGATAATTTATAAAAATCCATAATTTTCTCCCCGTTTGTTGTCAAAACAACATATTTATTAAATCAACTATATTATACTGCGTATAGAAAGTCAATTAAAGGAGGATAACAATGGCTTATATCAAAAATATTTCACATGAAGAAGTTTTACATCTTGCTGACCAGGTTTCTGCCGATAAAGGACAGATTGTCAGCAAAACATTAGCACAGAATGACCATGTAAGTGTGACACTTTTCGCATTTTCCAAAGATGAAGAAATCGCTACACATGATTCTACTGGTGATGCAATGGTTCTCGTTCTTGAAGGAACCGGTCAGTTCACTGTTGATGGCAAAGAATATATTTTACAGGCAGGAGATACCCTCGTTATGCCAGCGAAAAAACCTCATTCTGTTTACGCAAAAGAAGACTTTAAGTGGCTTCTCACTGTTGTATTTCCTTCATAAAGGAATTTTGTAGAAGAAAAAGGAGATTAAATTTTATGGAAAACCAAATGTTTTGTTATCAGTGTCAGGAAACTGCCGGATGCAGTGGATGTACTCGTGTTGGAGTCTGTGGAAAACAGCCCGATGTCGCTGCCATGCAGGATTTATTGGTCTATGCTACAAAAGGAATTTCTGCGGTAACTACTACTTTAAGACAGGAAGGAGTAGCGATTCAGCCAGCAGTCAATCACATGATTACACTGAATTTATTTACTACAATCACCAATGCCAACTTTAGCAAAGAAGCAATTATCGCCCGGATTCAGGAAACACTTTCCGAAAAAGATTTGCTCCTTTCTAAACTAACAAATATAGATGCACTCCCAGAAGCAGCTCTCTGGAACGGCTCCGTGGAGGAATTTGATACAAAAGCTGCAGCTGTCGGCGTTCTTTCTACAGAAAATGAGGACATCCGAAGTCTTCGTGAACTGATTACTTACGGATTAAAAGGACTTTCCGCTTACTCCAAGCATGCAAATGTTCTTTTACAGGATAATGAGGAAATTGATGCATTTATGCAGCGTGCCCTTGCCGCAACTCTCGATGACAGTTTATCTGCTGATGATTTAATCGCTCTTACTTTAGAAACTGGTAAATACGGTGTGGACGGTATGGCTCTCCTTGACAATGCCAATACTTCCACCTACGGAAATCCAGAAATCACAAAGGTAAACATCGGTGTTGGCACCCGTCCAGGCATCCTTGTTTCCGGTCATGACCTTCGTGACCTTGAAATGTTACTCAAACAGGCACAGGGAAGCGGTGTGGATGTATATACTCATTCTGAAATGCTTCCTGCACACTATTATCCCGCTTTCAAAAAATATCCAAACTTCGTCGGCAACTACGGAAATGCATGGTGGAAACAGAAAGAGGAATTTGAAAGCTTCCACGGCCCGATTCTCATGACAACAAACTGCATCGTTCCACCAAAGGACAGCTACAAAGACAGATTATACACAACCGGAGCAGCCGGTTATCCAGGTTGTAAACACATTTCTGGTGAAATTGGGGAAGAAAAAGACTTCTCCGCAATTATTGAGCAGGCAAAACACTGTGCAGCACCAGAAGAAATCGAACGTGGAGAAATTATAGGCGGATTTGCCCATAATCAGGTACTTGCCCTCGCCGATGATATTGTTACCGCTGTAAAATCCGGTGCAATTAGGAAGTTTGTCGTTATGGCAGGCTGTGACGGCCGCATGAAATCACGAAACTACTACACAGATTTTGCAAAAGCATTACCAAAAGATACGGTAATTCTCACCGCAGGCTGTGCAAAATACAAATACAATAAGTTGAATTTAGGTGATATTGGCGGTATTCCACGAGTACTTGATGCCGGACAGTGCAACGACTCCTACTCCCTCGCCGTTATTGCCCTCAAATTAAAAGAAGTATTTGGACTTGAGGATATTAATGAACTTCCAATTATCTACAATATTTCCTGGTATGAGCAAAAGGCAGTCATCGTTTTACTTGCCCTTCTCTACCTTGGAGTAAAAAATATCCACCTCGGACCGACACTCCCTGCGTTCTTATCCCCAAATGTTACGAAGGTATTAGTGGATAACTTTGGTATCGCTGGGATTGAAAGTGTGGAAGAAGATTTAAAACTCTTTGGATTATCAGAGTAACTAGAGCGTGCTTGAAAAATGCTCTAGTAATTTGGGTGGCTAAACAGACGAAAACCATCTGTCTCCCTCCATTTCCTCTTCAAATCCTCCTTCCTTTGATTTGATTCCCCAAATCCAGCCAAGGTCAGCCCGTTGGAAGATAAATAAATCATATTTGTGGCCTCGGAGCAAGGTTTGGATGCGAGCGCGTAAGCGAACATTCAAACCGCCGCGACTAAAGTCACAAATATGATTTATTTATCTTCCAACGGGCGTCCTCTCATTTAACAAATCAAAGGTTGTGTATTTGACAGGACTCTGTTAAAATGATACACAACCTTATTTATTGATTTTTTATTTGGAGGTAATTTATGGAATCAGTTCAGAATAAAATTGTGAAAGCCGCTTTATTAGGTGCCGGTACTGTCGGAAGCGGCGTATATGAACTCGTAAAAGAGCGTCAGGAAGATTTTCCACATATCTGTGGCGCACAGATCGAGATTGCAAAAATTCTTGTTCGTGATGCTTCTAAAGAAAGAGCGGGAATCCCATCTGATCTTCTTACTGATAGCTGGGAAGAGATCATCGCTGATGACAGCATCTCTATTATTATAGAAGTAATGGGTGGAATCGAACCCGCAAAGTCCTATCTTCTTGAAGCGATGAAGGCAGGAAAACAAGTCGTAACTGCCAATAAAGATTTAATTGCTGAGCATGGTCATGAACTTTTAGATACAGCGGAAAAATATGGCTGTGATTTTAAGTTTGAAGCTGCTGTTGCCGGATGTGTTCCAATCATTCAAGTATTAAAACAGAGTATGTCCAGTGAAAATATTACTGAAATCATGGGGATTGTAAACGGTACAACAAATTATATTCTTACCCGCATGACACAGAGTGGCATGAGTTATGATGAAGCCCTAAAAGAAGCAACCGATCTTGGTTATGCAGAAGCAGATCCTACTGCTGATGTAGATGGTCTTGATGCCGGACGTAAGATTGCTATTATGGCTTCGATTGCCTTCCATTCACGTGTTACATTTTCTGATGTCTACATCGAAGGAATTAGAAACATTACTGCAAAGGATATTTTTTATGCAAAAGAATTTAATTCAGTAATTAAGCTTGTCGGTATTGCCAGAAAAGATGAGAACGGTATCGAAGTAAAAGTTCTTCCGATTCTCATCCCACAAGAGCATCCTCTTTCTACGGTAAATGATTCTTTTAATGCGGTATTTGTTCATGGAACTGCTTCTGATGATACAATGTACTATGGTCGTGGAGCCGGCAAACGTCCAACTGCCAGTGCAGTAACTGGAGATTTATGTACTGTTGCAAGACATATTATTGAAAAACATTCAAATCTTCATGTATGCTCTTGCTATAAGGAACTTCCGATTAAAAATATCCAGGATACTTACTCCCGTTTCTTCCTTCGTATGCAGGTTGCTGACCGCCCAGGTGTCCTCGCAAACATTACAAGTGTATTTGGCACAAGTCAGGTAAGTATTGCTCAGATTATTCAGAAATCACGCCAAAACGGAATTGCCGAACTGGTTATTATTACTGACAGAGTAAAAGAACTCTATTTTTCCGATGCTCTTAATATTTTGAAAAGACTTTCCATTGTTAACAGTATTTCCAGTCTTATTCGGGTATATTAAGGATATTTTACATTCTTTTCTCGTAAATACCTTCAAATACCCGTTGACAAATTAATTGAAATTATTAAAATAGAATGGTAATGCTAATTTTAAACCACGGAAATAGGAGGATTTATTGCTATGCGAAAAACCAAGATTATTTGTACCCTTGGACCGGCAACAGATAAGGGGAATGTTCTGGAACAGTTAATGCTTTCCGGAATGAATGTTGCCCGCCTTAATTTTTCTCATGATACTTACGTGAATCAGAAGAAAAGAATAGATAAAGTAAAAGCCTTACGTACAAAGCATCACCTTCCGGTTGCATGCCTTTTAGATACAAAAGGACCAGAAATCCGTTTAAAGACATTTAAAGAGGAAAGAGTTACTCTTGAAATGGGACAGGATTTCTGCCTGACTACAAGAGATGTAGAAGGAACAAAAGACATCGTCAGTGTCACACATAAAGATTTGCACAAAGATATCCATGTTGGTTCTAATATCTTAATCGATGATGGACTGGTTGGATTAAAGGTAGTGGCTATTAAGGGGCAAGATATCCACTGTAAAGTAGAGAATGGCGGAACGATTTCTAACAGAAAGGGAGTAAATATCCCTGGTGTGGAACTTTCTATCCCATTTATGAGTGAAAAAGATAAAGAAGACCTTTTATTTGGTATCAAACAGGATGTTGACTTCGTTGCTGCTTCTTTCACAAGAACTGCTGATGATATCAAAGAAATGAAAGCATTCTTAAAAGCAAACGGCGGAGAAGATATCCGTATTATCGCTAAAATCGAAAACTCTCAGGGTGTTGATAATATCGATTCTATCATTGATGCCTGTGAAGGTATCATGGTTGCTCGTGGTGACATGGGTGTAGAGATTCCTGAAGAAGAAGTTCCTATTATCCAGAAGATGATTATCAAAAAAGTAATCGCAGCTGGTAAAGTAGTTATCACAGCTACACAGATGCTCGATTCTATGATGAAAAATCCTCGTCCTACTCGTGCAGAGACTACAGACGTTGCAAATGCAATCTATGATGGAACAAGCGCTATCATGCTTTCCGGAGAAACAGCAGCAGGTGCTTATCCTGTAGAAGCTGTTCAGATGATGGCTAAAATTGCGAAGCGTACAGAAGAAGCCATCAATTATCGTAAACGTTTTGATGATATGGCTAAATACACAAATCCTGGTATTACAGATGCCATCTGCCATGCTACATGCAGCACAGCTTATGACCTTGATGCCAAAGCAATCATCACTGTAACCAAAACTGGTTTCTCTGCAAGAATGATTGCAAAATACCGCCCAGGTTGTGATATTATCGGATGTGCTATGGACGAAAAAGTCTGCCGTCAGTTAAACTTATCCTGGGGTGTGCAGCCTATCCTTCTTGGAGAGGAATGGGAAGTATTCGTACTCTTTGAACGTGCAATTAATGCATGTAAAAAAGAAGGTCTCCTTGAAAACGGTGACATTACTGTTATTACTTCCGGTGTACCAATCGGACGCTCTGGAACAACAAATATGTTAAAAGTTCAGGTAGTAGCTGATTAAATACTATTTGTAGATTTCGTGTAGACGAAAAAAGAAATAATACCATATCCCATCTGCTCTGTAGTCGCTGTGTTTAAAATGCTCGTTCGCATCTTAAACACGCTCCGAAGCCGCATCTGGGATATGGTATTATTTCTTTTTTCTGACTATCTAAATCTACGGTTTAACAACATGGAATGTGCCAGAAGGCTATGGTCTTCCGGAAAATTAAATTCTAAAGGATTGACACTCAAATTGTTCTCCTTCCAACATAAATCACTAATTTGAGGGACGAAAGAAACGAAAACCAAAAATTTAAGATAGAAGAAAATATGAAGATAGTCGCGGCGTAGAAAATACCTGACCGGCATTTTTACTGGCTCCGACATCACATTTTCTTCTATCTTAAATTTCTGATTTTCTGCTGTTTGGCTCCAGAAGGAAATTAGTATTTAGATTTGAGGAAGAATGAGGGGATTGTCTAGAAGTCTATGGCTTTCATCTAAATAGAAGCTCCAGACGAGGAATATTTTCTTATGGCAAAATAGTTCTTTGATCAAAAATCATAATCTTCTGGAGAACCCCCTTCTCTTTCCAACATAAATCACTAATTTGCTATTTGTTATCAAAACTAGACAGCCGCTGAAACAAAATTTCCTGCTGAATTGTAAGGAAACTATGGTAAAGAAAAAAGAATGGTTATAAGTATTGCGTTTTGTGACTTTGCGCTGTGGAATTCTGACCATGGGAACTTGGGATTCGTTTTTCCCAAGTTCCTGTTTTTCTGGACAGAATGGAATGCTTAGCGCAACGGAACAAAATCTAACTTATAACCATTCTTTTTTTCTTTAGAAGACTGAGTACAATTCAGCAAGAAGATACCCCTTCTGGACAATCCCCTTTTTTCTCAAACAAAAGTACTAATTTGATAGACTAAAGGGATGAAAACCAGAAATTTGAATGTCAACCCTTTAGAATTTAATTTCTCGGAAAGTTGTAGTCTTCTGGTGCATTCCATGTTGCCAAACTATAGATTTAGATTAGACAGAAAAAAGAAATACTGCCCTATCCCAGATGCGGCTTCGGAGCGTGTTTAAGATGCGGATGAGCATTTTAAATACAGCGACTACAGAGCAGATGGGATAGGACAGTATTTCTTTTTTCGTCAATATGAAATCTACAAATAAGTATTTATCTTTTCTTTGTTTAGTTTTTCTCCTATTACTATGAAGATTTCCTGTCCTTTTTTTATCGGTTGTATAGTAATATTTTGATGTGTGGCATTAAGTTCGATCCACTGATCTGGTTTTGACTGCATAAATCCTTTTATTCGGAAGATATTTCCACATTCTTTGTCGTTAAATATTTGTTTTACTTTTTCTTCAAGTTTCTCTACCGGTATAGTTAAATTCATAAAATATAATGACTGAAATGCATCTTCTTCTGCAATGTCTTTTTTCTCATAATCTGCACCAACATAACCTGCTGACTGAATTCTTTTAAAATCTGTGTCAGAAAGTTTATTCCAGTCTTTGGCAAAAATTTCTTTTTCAAATCGGCGGTCGCAATGGACAGATTCCATTGCTTTATTAAGGTGTGCTTTTATACGCTCTATATCGGTCTCTGCTGCCTCCTGCGCTTTACTTAATAAAACAATGCCTGCACTGGCTACTTCCGATGCAAGGATGAATTCTGCGTCTTCTGAGAGATTCTCTTCAAGCATTGCATCTACGACTGTAATTACATTTCCTATTTCATACCATCTGTCAAGCGGAGATTCATGAAGGGCATCGAAGAATTCGTCCATATCGAAAATTCCGGACGGCTCAATCAACACTCTGTCATATCCGCACATTCCCATTGCAATGAGTTTGGTGCGAAATCTTCTTCTATGACAATCTTTATCACATCCACCTGCTACCATTTCCAATGTACATTTTTCTCCTGCAATGTCCTGAAGTAACATCATATCGACATTTACTGCCCCAAAATCATTCTCTAATATACCGATATTTAATCCCTGATCTATAAGATACTTTGCATATTTTTTTATAAATGTGGTCTTACCTGAACCTAAGAATCCTGTAATTAAATCTATTTTTACCATTTTATTTTTCCTCCTGTTTTGGCAAGGATATTATAACAAAAAAATGATTTTGATTCTATGCCAAAATACATAGATCAAAATCATTTTTATAAATATACTTATTTTTTATTTTTGTCTTATCAAATGTTTTATAACCTTTTCTTTAAAAAATTGTATCATCGGTCCATTGCAACATGCATTGATTATCGTTCCGATTCCTACAATACTCCACACGCTGTTTTTACCTATAATGCAAAACAGCACCCCGATCATCACTACTGTAATATCTGAACTTACTCTTGCAATATGAAATGGAATTTTTCCTTTTGTTACTTTTTCAATAATAATAGCCACCGCATCATATGGGGCAACTCCCATGTCTGCTGTCATATACAATGCTACTCCCATTGATGCCATGAATTGCCCAAGTATTAATGCAATAATACGAAGCGGCATTGTTATATGTATCTGTGCAACGTCGTTTACCAGGAAACAAATAAAGTCTGCAATATATCCTACAAATACCATATTGATGATTGTCCCTAACCCTATGCAATGCCGCACCGTAAAAAATACAATAATTAGTAATACGATGTTTATAACAAGTTGCCAGTTACCAAATGACCATCCAATAAATCCACTAATTGCAAGATTCATTCCACTAAATGGATCAACACCAAAGCCTGCAATTCGAAGGAAAGACACGCACAGACCGATCAATAAAATACCTGTTACCATCAACAGAATTCTTATTTTAGATTCTATCTGATTTTCTTTTTGCATAACATACTACCCTTTTTATTTTTCTTTTGCCTTTAAAATATAAATTCTTGATTCAAAATCTGTACATGGAGTTGCATCACCCGGAACTTCTCCTGCCGTTACATCTGTTGTAATCAGACCAAAATTCATCAGTTCATCTCCATAATTTTCTGTTTTATTTAAAATATTTTCGTAAAGCATATCTGGATCTAATCCTTGTAATTTTATTCTACTATATGCCTGATTCACTCCATTTAACGTACGATAATATCCAACAATTGCTGTCTTTTTATCTTCACTCACAACCATCCAAATCGTCTCATTTCCTTCAAATGGACTTTTGAGTCTGTAAAAATCACCAAACTGAAATAATTTTCTATATTTTTTCATAAAAATAATCTGTTCTTTTACTTCTGCGATTTCTTCTTCTTTCAGACTATTTAAATCAAGCTCATAGCCAAAAGTACCAAAATAAGCTACGTTTGCTCTGGTATGTAACGGGGTTTTTCGGAATACCTGATGATTCGGAATGACCGACACATGACTTCCCATACTGCTTATTGGATAACAAAGAGAGGTTCCGTATTGAATTTTCAAACGTTCAATCGCATCGGAATCATCACTCGTCCATCCCTGGGGTGCATAATACAACATTCCGGGGTCAAAACGTCCACCACCGCTTGAACATGATTCAAAAAGTACTTCTGGAAATTCTGATGTCAGTCTCTCGTATAAGTCATATACGCCAAGAATATAACGATGGAATACTTCTCCCTGACGATCTGCCGGCAGTGCCACACTGTAACATTCTGTAATACTACGGTTCATATCCCATTTAATATAAGAAACTTTTGCTTCAGATAAAATCTTTGCCATCATCTCATAAATATACTCTACTACTTCTTTGCGTGAAAAATCTAAAACATACTGATATCTGCCATGAGATGCATTTCTTCCCGGTGTATGCAAAATCCAATCTGGATGCGCACGATACAAGTCAGAATCTTTATTGGTCATTTCCGGTTCAAACCACAGTCCGAATTTAATTCCCATCGCTTCAATTCGCTCTGATAATCCTTTAATACCATTCGGAAGTCTTTCTGGATTTGCAACCCAATCACCTAAACCTGCATGGTCATCATTTCTTTGTCCAAACCATCCATCATCTAATACAAAAAGCTCTACTCCACATTCTTTTGCTTTAGAAGCAATTTGAACAAGACGATCTTCTGTAAAATTAAAATAAGTTGCTTCCCAATTATTATTTAAAATTGGTCTTGGACGGTCCCGCCAATAACCTCTGGCAAGTCTTTTTGCATATAAACGATGAAAAGTCTGACTCATCTTATTTAACCCTTGATCAGAATAGACCATAACCGCTTCCGGAGTTTGAAATTCCTCCCCTGGTTCTAATTTCCAGTCAAATCGATCTGGATTAATTCCTACAGTAATCCTTGTTACATCATGGGTATCTACTTCTGCCTGCATTCGGAAATTTCCACTGTAGATTAAACTAAATCCAATAACCTCTCCCGATGTTTCTCCTGCATTCGGACGTTTCAGTACCATAAATGGATTGTGTTCATGTGAAGAATTTCCTCGCATACTGTCTATTGCAGTAATGCCCTGTTCTAATATACGATTCTTTACATATCGTTCTCTAGACCATGCCCCAGAAAGCTGCATCCACACATAATCCTTGTCCGGAAGATCTAAATTAAGACTCATCATCGTCTGCAAATGTAATACTTTTTCTCCTTCATTACATATATGTGCGCTTCTGGCTATTGCACTTCCTTTAGAAAAAATAGTATATAATAATGTAAGTTTTGCTCCTGTCAGACTATCTTTTAATATAATTTTTAATGTTTCTGCCTCTTCCTCACTTTCTGTATAAGTTGCCGGAAGTCCTTTTAACGATGGTTTTCCCTTTAAAATCTCATAACCTACATACTTAAATTCAGAAATATTACTTCCATTTTCCTGCATAATTTCAATTGCCGGATGTCGATAATCTGTTGTTCCATAGACAGGATATTCTTGTCTTATATGCTCTAAAGAAAAGCTTCGGTCTCCCTCAAAAATGTAAGAAGTCATCGGACGACCACATTTTTCTACAAGGTAGGAGAAATCTGGTTTGTCATGAATTCTTTTTCCATAATATAATTGTCCCATATGTCCGTTTTCTAAGACACACATAATATAGCTGATTTCTTCGTTATATAAATGAAATGTTTTTGTTTCTTTGTGAAAAATAATTTTTTCCATAAATGATTCTCCTGCCTCTCTTTTTATTCCGTCACTATTTTTCTCTGTGCATGAATTTCATTTACTTTCTCTGTTACTTCTTCCATTGCGGCACCTTTTAACTTATAGCATTTCTTATAAATTAAGAAACTAACTACTGCAAGGATAACCGGAATGACAATCATAAGTACACGTATACCTAAAATAGTTCCTGCACTCTGTACTGCTGCTTTTGCATTATATCCTACAACCTGAAGTCCTACTCCGCTTAAGCCTCCAGCTGCTGCTGTTGCTGCTTTCATCAAAAATGTCTGTGCTGAACAGGTAACACTTTCATTTCGAACTCCAAATTTTACTTCTCCATAATCGATAACATCTGCCATACAGCATGTTGTAACTCCTAAGGAAAGTCCTGAACCAAAGAATAATAACGCACAACAGATTACAACAAGTACTGCACTTTTTGGTGCAATGAATCCTGCGATTCCAAGTAAAATAAATCCTGCAATCGGAAGCACACACGCATATGCATATACTTTTTCACGACTAATCTTTGTTGAAATTTTAGGGAAACATACCAAACCGGCCATTTCAGCAATAATGGCAAATCCAAAAATAGAATATAAATATTCATTTCCACATACGCACTTGAAATAATAAACGGCAAAACTTTTTGCAATCTGTGTACAAAGGTTAAATGTAAGTAAAATTCCAATAAAAGCAAGTAACTGATCATTTTTAATAATGATACGGAAAGCCTGTTTTAAACTTGTTTTCTCTGCGTAAACTCCGATTGTTGATTCTTCTTTTACGTTAAATACAGTAATACCGATTGCTACGATAAAGATAACTGCAATAATTATCGCAAATAATGTATATCCTGTTTCTGCATAGAGATTTTTCTCCCCAGCTATTTTATTTAAATGATTAATGATATACAGTCCAAATGTTGCTACTGAAAATCCTGCAAGACTTGCAAAAAATCTTGGAATAACAGATACTCTCTCCCGCTCATGTGGATCATTTGTTAAGTTTGGAAGCCATGACCAATATGGTACATCCATAATCGTATATGTCATTCCATAAAGTATATACATTACCGATACATAAATATATAATGAAGTGCCTGATAAATGAAAGCTATGGAACAATAGTACGAATACAACAGAATTTAGTAATGTTCCAATAACAAGCCATATTCTGAACTTTCCAAACTTTGTATGTGTATTATCACAAATCATTCCCATTACGGGATCATTAATCGCATCCCATATTCTTGCCACCAGAAACAGTACACCAACAAAAGCTGGTGCTAAATATAAGGTATCTGTAAAATATAACATTAAAAAAGAGCCAACCAGATTACAAATGGCATCTTTACCTATCGCACCGATACCAAAACAATATTTTTCTCTTGTAGACGCATATTTATACTGCGGATGTTTATTTGTACTTTTTTGATTACTCATCCTTTTCCTCCTCCAGAACAATCTATCTCTTAATTTAATTATTTTTCTGAGGAATTTTGCGCGCTTGTTCCTAACTGATTACAGTATAACCCCAAAAAATAACACCCGTTAGCACATTTTGTTTGTAAAACCATTCAAAATGTTGTCTATCGGGTGTTGTTTATATCATTTTATATGTAAATTATTTCTATCTATGATTTATAACTATCTTTAACAACTACAAATATTTTGTCTTTTTGTCTCCATATTCCTCCAGTTCTTTTTGTACACGTAATAAACGTTCCTTTGTTGTCTTTCTGTTTTCTTTGCGATATTTACTTGGGGTACCTCCCGTTTCCTGTTTAAATGCTTTTTCAAAATTTAAAGCACTTTTATATCCACAAGAATGTGCGATATATTCAATTGAAAAGTCCGTTAATGTTAGTTGTTCCTTCGCTCTTGAAATACGAAACTTCGTCAAAAAAGCTTTCGGAGAGATATTTAGACTTTTTTTAAAAACAGTATACAGATAACTTCGGTTCAAAGCCAGATAATCCGCTATATCATTTACCGTAATCCCCTGCGAATAATTATTCTTGATATAATCAATTGCCTCCTGAACATGCATACTTTCCGTTGTATCATCTTCAAACTGCCTCAATGTAATTTCTCTTGCAAGAACCGAAAAAAAATCGAACAATCTTCCCTGTAAATAATATAAATTCTCTGTTGTTGATTTTGTATGTTTCAACATGGAAAATACTATTTCTTTAAGTTCTTCTCCTCCTTCACACTGACAGACTAACTGTCTGCTGTTCAATCCAACATCCTGAATAAAACTCTTTGCTTCTGTTCCTCCAAATCCAACCCATAAATATGTCCATGGTTCCTCTTTATCAGCCTGATAAAATGTCAGGCTCTCTGGTTCAATTAAAAATATCTGTCCTTTGGAAATATGGTACTTCTTTTCTCCAACCTGATATATCCCCTTTCCTCCCATTACATAATGAATAATATAATTTGGCCTTGTTGCCGGTCCATAACTATGTAGAGGTTCACACTCCGCATACCCACAAAACAACAAATGAAACCCTTTAAACTTCGGTTCTAAAAGCTGTAATACATAAGCATCTTCCATACGATTTCTCCATCCCCAATTACTTCTCTAATCCCAATAGAGGTTATCATGCATTGCATGATGCGTATCTCACAATAAGAATGACGAAGTATTCTTTAATACTTATAATTTATGACAAAATATTCCTAATGTCAAAAGATTTTTAATCATAACTCTTCTATAATACTTCTCTATAATACTTCGTAAAACGTCTCATGCTTTGTAAATATATTTCATTTACAATTCTGAACTTTTATGGGATTTTACTTAATTGCCATAAGATAAATATTGAAATTTCCGCGAACTCTAGTGTATAATTATAAAGTTTAATGATGCTATGTACTTTGGGATTCTTCACATCCTTACTTTTGTGAGAAGAGTCTATGAGTACATTATAAAAAACAGGAGGTTTTACAACATGCTTCGTGATGATTTTGACTTACGCTTAACAAATGAATTAATAGAAACTTATCTTAAAATTGCTTATGGAATCAAACCGGGATGCTGGCTTGATGCTGAAAAAGGTCTTCTTCAGGAAAATACGCTCTATCCTAAGTTAAAGCAAATGATCAACGATGGCAATATTAATGATGCAGAAGATATTCTCTATGAATATGCTAATCCAATTAATCCGGACATATTAAAAGTCGGTCTGTTCTTCTATTATGATCTAAATCGTATGGCTGATGCTGAACTTGAAGCAGCAGATTTTACTCGTGATGAAGTAAAAGAAGGCGTACAGGAATTACTTAAAATTTACGATCAGGAAAACTTTGGAACAATTTTTCGTTAGAAACCCGATTCTTTCAGGATTAATCCTGCATTTCTGACATGTGCTTTCTATACCAGAGCGGTATAAGATTGCGCTGACATACGGGATTCTTACGTTCTTTAATCCCAATCGTCTGAAAGAATGTTTTCCACAGTGCAGTCATACTATCGGTATCCTTTGCTGTAGATTCTCTTGCTAGGAATTCTGACATTTCTTCTTCGGAAAGAGATGTCAGATAATATGGCTGGTCTGCCGGATGTACCACTGCTGTTCTTCTGTTATCATCTATGATCATCCAGTCTTCAGAAGGTAATCTATCCACAAAATGTGGTGCAAGTAAGGTAATAACATCACATCTAGGAGAAATTATCCCCACAAGTATGTGATGATCCATCTCGGTAAACCGAATACATTCCCGAAATATATGTGCTTCATTACTTGCTTTTCGTTCTAGCTCAAATATTTTCATTACGATCGGATTCTGTAGTGAATCTAGAATCTGCCTTCCATAATGGAATCCCAATATTAAAAAACGATAGATGCTATCAAGCTTCTCCTCTTCATCCGCTGCCATCGCTGCATGATATACCATCTGATATGCACGAAAGGAAATCTTTTGTTGAATCGTTCTTATTACACTCTCTGTTTTCTCTTTATCTGCCTCCACATGACGGTATTCACAAAAAAGTTTCATTGTTCCAATCGGCTCTGTTCTTAACTTTATATTATTATGTCCAAGATGGGATGCCCACGCTTCGTAAATACAGGTCATCATATCATCAAATCTATCTTTACATGTAAAAATTACCATATCATTTCTGCTTTCTTTAGGTGCTGGGGAGTTCACGTCAAATTAAAATCATCAAATAAAGATAGCTGTCTGTATGTTGTTGGATGCTCTATCTTCCAGTTATCTTTCTGATTCGTCCCAATAAGCTGGCGGGTAATAAAGTCTTCTTCTATCGGTGTATGATACTTCATCTTACCTCTGCAGGTTATAAAATAAACTGCCCGCTTTAATACCACTCCCATCTTCTTGATATCTTCAAAATCAAGTGCCGCCTGTCTTCTTGCCCTGACAATTCGCCCTGCGGACTTATTCCCTATTCCCGGAACACGAAGCAGCTGTTCATAGCTTGCCTGATTAATCTCTACAGGAAAGTATTCTAGATGTCGCAATGCCCAGTCGCACTTCGGATCTATAAATGTATTAAAATTCGGCCGGTCCGAACTTAGGAGCTCATCCGCCTGAAATCCATAGTACCGAAGCAGCCAGTCTGCCTGATATAAACGATGTTCCCGTAAAAGAGGTGGTGCGGTTCCAATTGCTGGAAGTTCCGGATCATCATTCAATGGCACATACGCTGAATAAAAAACCCTCTTCATATCATACTGCTGGTATAGCTGCTGTGTCAATGATAACAAATGAAAATCACTCTCACCTGATGCCCCTATAATCATCTGGGTACTCTGCCCCGATGGAACAAAGCGGGATTGTGTTCTCTTTCCTATATTCTGTAAAAAATTAGACGGTAAAAAATCTTTATCTTGCAAATTATCTTTATTATTCCCTATATTATTCTCCATATTGGTTTCATTTTTCTGTGTACCTTCCATGAGGGAAACAACGGACTTTCCATGAATACCAGAAACATTCTTCTCATTAAATATGCTATTCGACAAATATTGATTTCCCTTCGCCCGCTCCATTCGGCTATCCTTACCAAGTGCTACTCTCTGCGTCTGTATCCCTCTCTGAATCTGCTGAATCGGCCGAATCAGATTCTTTGGCTTCTTATTCGGTGCCAGTCTCTTCAAACCTTCGGCAGTAGGTAATTCCAGATTCACACTCATTCTGTCTACTAAAAATCCAAGTGCATATATAATATCATCCGGTGCCCCTGGTATCGCCTTCACGTGAATATAACCATTAAAATGATACTTATTCCGAAGCATATAAATCGCCTCGTACATTCGCTCCATCGTATATGCCGGACTCTTCACCACCGCAGAACTTAAAAACAGCCCCTCAATATAATTCCGACGATAAAACTCCACCACAAGCCTGCAAATCTCTTCCGGGGTAAATGTTGCTCTTTCCTTCTCGTTCGCAGCACGACTCGGACAATACTTGCAGTCAAAAACACAATCATTACTAAAAAGAATCTTTAAGAGCGAAACACAGCGCCCATCTGAAGAAAATGTATGACAGATACCCGCAGATACCGTATTCCCAAGATGCCCCTTCTTCCCTCTTCGACTTGACCCACTCGAAGTACACGCAACATCATACTTCGCTGCATCTGCTAAAATCTTTAACTTTCTCTCCAGAGAAATCTCTGTTTCTGTCATAGTATCACCTCTTTATAAACATATGTTCCGAATATTTGTTTGCATACATTCTAACACAGCTCTCCTACAAAATCAAGAACTACTGATTTGTAGATTTGGTATAGACGAAAAAAGAAAAAAATAATACATCCCATCTGCTCTGTAGTCACTGTGTTTAAGATGCTCATCCGCATCTTAAACACGCTCCCAAGCCGCATCTGGGATGTATTATTTTTTTCTTTTTTCTGGCTATCTAAATCTACAGTTGGCGAGAATGGGGCTTCTCCAGAAGGTTAAGGATTATCGGGGAATTAAAGTCTAAAGGATTGACATTCAAATTGTTGTATGTGACTGAATTGTATTTAATCTTCTTTTCTTTGCTATACTTTCCTTACAATTCAGCAAAAAGTTCTATTACAGCAGCTATCTAACCTCTTCCTACAAATTAGTTAAAAAATAAGAGAGAGGGGTTTGTCCAGAAATCTACGATTCTTATTCAGATAAAATTTCCAGAAGAAATGCGTCAATCCTGTAGAATTTAATTTCCTGGAAAGTCATATCCTTCTGGTACATTCCACGTTGCCCAACTAGTGGATTTAGCATAGTCAGAAAAAAGAAAAAATAATCCATCCCAGATGCGGCTTGGGAGCGTGTTTAAGATGCAAATGAGCATCTTAAATATAGCGACTACAGAGCAGATGGGATGGATTATTTTTTCTTTTTTCGTCTACATTAAATCTACAAATCAGGAGTTTATTATTTTAATTGGTTTATAATTATTTTTTTTATTGTTTTTATATTTAATGGTTTAGCAGCATGGGCATTCATTCCTGCATCCATTGCATGCTGAATATCTTCTGCAAATGCATTTGCTGTTAATGCTATGATGGGAATGGATTGAGCATCTGTTCTGTCTAGCCGGCGAATCTGCCTTGTTGCTTCGTAGCCTCCCATAACCGGCATCATAATATCCATCAGGATAAGATCATAGCTGCCCGCAGGATGTGTAGAAAATGCTTCTACTGCTTTTTGCCCATTATTTACACAAAAGACTTTGGCTCCTTCTTCTTCTAAAAGAATTCTTGCAACTTCCTGATTTAGTTCATTATCTTCTGCAAGAAGAATTTTTATATCTTGAATAGATTCTCTTTCTGTTTTTTCTATAACCGTTGTCTTTAACTCCCGTGCCCGTTCAAAAGGAAGTGTGATAACGAAGGTGCTTCCTTCTCCCAGCTTACTGAAAACCTCAATACTTCCTCCCATCTGTTCAAATAATGCTTTTGCAATACTCATTCCCAGACCGGTTCCCTGATAAACACTTCTTGCATCTGTTCCTTCCTGTGTAAACGGTTCAAATATCCTATTTAGATAGTCTTCACTGATACCAATTCCTGTATCGCTGATCGTCCACTGATATGTAAGTATTTTTTCATCTGAATGAAGAAGTCTGACATGGGTTCGAATCTCTCCATTCTCTTTATTATACTTTATACAGTTGCTGTAGATATTCATCATTGCCCGGATTAAATGTAATGGACTTCCATAAATATAAGGATTCTCATAAACTTCCGGCTCGACCTCCATTACTGTAGTAAGTCCCTGTTCTTGTGCCTGCATACCAATAATCGTCATAATCTCTTGCCCCTGTTCAATAACATTAAACGGTTCATGGGACAATACCAGTTCCCCTTCTTCTATTTTAGACATATCAAGAACATCATTAATCAACGACAAAAGATGATTCGCAGCAATATTTGCCTTCTCGCGATTTCTCTTTAAAAACGTTATATCCTCTTCATGTTTTTTATCAATTTCTAAAAGACCGATAATACCATTTAATGGCGTGCGCATGTCATGAGACATTCGTGAAAGAAAGTTTGACTTTGCTGCGTTGGCCTGTTTTGCTGTACTTAAAGCTTCCTGAAGTAATCTCTTCTGGTGAATTTCTTTTGCAACAACATCATCTACATTTAAAAATCCAAGAACGATGATCCCTGATTCTTCATCTCTGATAAACCGGAACTGATAATACTGTATTTTGCCTTCTTTGACAATACGGTAATTTCCTTTATATTCTTTTTCCCCGGAAAGGGTCTCCATTACATTGTCAAATTGCAGTGCCTCCTGCATCATCAAACGATCTTCTGCGTAGACACATTCATTAATATATTTATCAAAAAATGCCTCATAGGCATATACATTTTCATTTTTTCTATCAGATTCGGATACTGTATAATCTTCCTGCTTAATAATGGACAGTGTTTTTTCCCGCGAGTGGATTAAATAAACATTCAGGTAATTACTACTTAATGTCTTAACAATGCTGACCTGGGTCTCATAGGCTTCCTGGACTGCTGTAACATCTTTTCCATATAATACAGCTTCTAGATGATCATTAGCAGGATTTACAAAAAGACGCGCTGCATATCGGGAAATTCTTGCTACATCATCATCATAGTAACAACGTGATACCCGGACAATCTCTACTTGACCGGACTGATAACTGCGAAGCATTGATTCCCGGCAATAAGCTGCAATAAAATCCTGACGGTCTTTTAACGAAGGAATATATTTTGCTGTACCTGCAATAAACTCATCAATTGACAATTGTTGATCGATCATATAAGCAATCTGAGAAGTTCCTCCAACATTTAATATTTTATCTGCAGTCACATCCATATGAAAATATCCTGCTGCATCTGTAATAGATGCAATGAGCAAATTTAACTGCTTCTCATAAATCTTTCGAGCACTTACATCATCATCTTCACATACCAGTGCAATGACAAAATCTTCATAACTCTCTACTTCCCCATCTCTGGCTATCATTAAATAATAATAGTGTGTCTGGGTTGTTTTTATTCTGCAATGTAATTTAAAACCAGATGTCTGAGAAAGTCGTTTCTGCACCACCGAAAGTTCTGTCTGCTCAAACATATATGCCTGTTCATCCGGGTGTACATATTTTTTTATAAAAGCTTCCCGTAAGATATCATATTGCATCCTGTCATCTGTATCTCTATAATCTATACTTTTTTCATCCCATTCTAACTGATACTGAGAACGGTACACAGAAACGGCTCCTGTCTGCCTGCTCACTCCATAAACAGCTATATAGTCTGATGCCAGAAGATTAATCGCTCCCACTAACCTAAGAGCCTTCTCCCCTGTAGGAATAGCGCTTGCCAGACGTTCTCCTTCCGCAACCGTACTAAATACCATTGCATGTCCTACTTTTTCATCTGAAAGCTTCAGCTCTACAGCATCAACAGTTTCATAAATCTTTCGAATAGGATCAAGATATGTTCTCGGTCCGTAAATCTTATTCATTACCGGACAGGGTGGACAGGGCGAGTCCAGTCCCATCAATGCCTTATAGCACTTTATCCCTTTCTGAAGATTTGGATAAATCTCCTTTGCTGTATCATTAAAACCAATAATCGTATACTCTTCGTCAATACTGTAATACCCCGATGAATGTGTGTTCATATCCCCGCACCTTCCTTTTTATTCTTCATAACTATTTATAGTATAGCATTACTTTACTACATCCACTACTTTTTTCAGCAAAACCGTAAGAACTATTTATCCATAAGAAAATAACAGTGAAATCCACGCCTTCTACTTAATTCGTTTTCTTTCACTATAATATCCTTACAATTCTGTAAGAAGAAATTTCTCTTCTGGCGAATTTTTCTCTGGTTAACTCTCATAATCTTCTGGATAATCCCCTTCTCTTTCCAACACAAATCACCAATTTGCTATTTACTTCCAAAAACAGACAGCCGCTAAAACAAAATTTTATGCTGAATTGTAAGGAAACTATGGTAAAGAAAAAAGAATGGTTATAAGTATTGCATTTTGTGACTTTGCGCTATGGAATTCTGACCATAGGAACTTGGGACTCGTTTTTCCCAAGTTCCTGTTTTTCTGGGCAGAATGGAATGCCTAGCGCAACGGAACAAAATCTAACTTATAACCATTCTTTTTTCTTTAGAAGACTCCATACAATTCAGCTCAATATCTTCTATTAAAGCGGCGTCTGGGTCCCCATCAAATTAGTATTTTGTAATATTCTCTTGCTGTTATGCTATAAATTATCGCATAGATTACTGCAAATACCGCTACTGTTCCTACTGTATACATGAAAAATAATGATATATTCGTAAGGTTTAACACACTGAGTAGCTTTGTGATAATTTTAAAAGCAAATGCCAGATGAATGACCGCCATAATCAGTGGCAGGAAGAAGACGAGTAGCACCTGGCTTCTTATGGACTGTCTGACTTCTTTTTTGCTCATTCCGACTTTCTGCATGATCTGGTAGCGTTCTCTGTCATCATACCCTTCAGATATCTGTTTGTAGTAGATGATGAGTGTCGTTGCCATCAGGAATATGATTCCGAGGAAGATACCGATGAAGAGAAACCCACCGTAAAGTTCATAAAAACTTTCTCTGCTTAATTCTCTACTTTCAATGGAACAATTCGCAAATTTTTTCTGAAGCTGTTTCTGAATACTTTTTTCTGTTTTTGCACGATTTGCTCTGTTTCCGTTTAAATTAAAACTGTAACTGTACTGTATTTTCCCATAATATTCTTTCAGTCCATCATATATATTACTATTCTCGTAAATATCTTTTAAATAGGATGTGATGATACTGCTGTCTTTGACTACTACATACCATCCATCTATGAAACTAGTTGTATCAGCTTTTGCTATTGCTAGTCTGTCTAATTCATCGACTACTTTATATGAGATGCTATTTAACTGAATGACTTTCTTATTTTTTAGGGCTTCTGTATCACTTTTTTTATGAGTTCTTTTATGATTTCTATGATAAAGAAGAACTTCATTTTCTTTCAGTTTTACATTCTTCCCTTCTGTTTGATTGTAATCAGAAAGTGGAATCATGACTAAATCTACAGCATTTGAATTGCTATAATCCCCCGCTGCCATCATATCAAGCTTCTTCGTTTTGTTATTATATACTGTTGTAAATCGCCCTACATGAAAACGTATCTGTGAAGTTGGCACTGTGTGATTTTTCTTTGTCATATTCTTTATAATTTCTTCTATCTGTCCTTCTTCTTTTTGATTGATTCCTGAACTTGTGATTTGTGCCTCATATGGAAAACGGGTCACAATCACATCATTCAATCCCCCATATAAGGATACTGTCATAGAAACCATCACAAGAACCATTGTGCTTAATATGCAGATGTTTGCAAGACCTACCGCATTCTGTTTCATTCGGTAGATCATGCCTGATACGGCTGTAAAATGTCTCGTCTTATAATAATAGCTTTTTTTGTTTCGGAGCATTTTTAAAAATGCAATACTTCCTGCCATAAACAGGGCATACGTCCCTATAATAACAAGTATAACTGCAATGAAGAACTTTCCTAATGCCGCCATCGGTTCTTTTGTTATAAGTGCGATAGAATAACCTCCTGCTAAACAGAGGATTCCGATTATCGTCATAATCCATTTTGTCTTTGGCTCTCGTTCTCCCGTATTTCCTCCACGCAGCAGTTCGATTGGATTTGAAAGCTTCATCTGTAAAAGGTTATACAGAAAGATCAAAATAAAAATTGCGCCAAAAAAAATCGTTGTCATTCCAATAGATGCCAGTGAGATTCTATACTCTATCTTTCCACCCATATGCAGTATTTTCAATAATATAAGATACACGAGTTTGCCCAAAAGAATGCCTGCTAAAATACCACCAATGATACTTGCCACCGTTGTTATTACAGATTCAAGAAAAAGCATTTTGCCAAGATGTCCTTTTCCCATTCCCAGAATATTATATATTCCCAATTCCTTTTTCCGGCGTTTAATTAAAAAACTATTGATATAAAACAAAAAGATAATCGAAAAAATAAGAATTACCGCTGCTGCATAAGACAACATAATCGCAAGCGGACTACCTTTTTCTACTAGAGAACGATTTCGGTACAGATTATCCATAGTAAAATACATCATCACAGAAAATGCAGATGCTAAAATATATGGAATATAACTTTTCCTATTATTTTTTAAATTCGTTACTGCAAGCTTTCCATAAATTTTACTATTCATCATCCTCACCTCCCGCTGTAATTGCAGTCATTGTATCAGAAATCTTCTGATACATCTGTGTCTCGCTGAGGTTTCCTTTGTAAATCTGATGAAATACTTTGCCGTCTTTAATAAATAAAACCCGCCCTGCTGTGCTTGCCGCTTTTACACTATGTGTTACCATAAGGATGGTCTGTCCATCCTGATTTAAATGGGTAAATAAACGCAACAGTTCTTTTGCTGCCTTAGAATCCAGGGCTCCAGTCGGCTCGTCCGCCAGCAGAAGCTGTGGCTGTGTGATAACTGCTCTTGCAACGGCAGCTCTTTGCTTTTGTCCTCCCGAAACTTCATAGGGATACTTCTCCAGCAAGTTTTTGATACCAAGTTTATCTGCAAGTGGAAGAAGTCTTCTTTCCATTTCTTTATGAGATGTTCCGGAAAGTACAAGAGGAAGAAAAATATTATCCTTTAAAGAAAAAGTATCTAAAAGATTAAAGTCCTGAAATACAAATCCCAGATTATTCCTGCGGAATGCCGCCATCTCTTTTTCTTTTACTTTACTTAAATCTTTTTCTTTTAAAAATACCTTTCCTTCCGTCGGCCTATCGAGTGCCGCTAAAATATTAAGAAGTGTACTTTTTCCTGAACCAGATTCCCCCATAATTGCTACATATTCGCCCTGCTCCACAGAAAAGTTTACATCTTTTAATGCTTCCACCTGATTTCCGCCAAAACGTGTTGTATATACTTTACGAACATTTTTTACATCTAATAATGCCATTATAATTCCCTGCCTTTCTTTTTCAAACACTCTCTAAGCTTACAGGTTTATTATAAAAAGAAAGTGCCGCTGCTTCCATCGAAGTACCTAACACTTTCTGTTCTTACCTTACATTTTTGTAAGATATATCTTTGTTCCGCTTCCCACCTCTGAATCTACTGTAATATTCCACTGCAATTTATCCATAATATTTTTACATAAATACAGACCGATTCCGGTAGACTTCTTGTTCTCTCTGCCATTATATCCGGTAAAGCCTTTTTCAAAAATTCGAGGCAGATCTTCTGCCGGAATTCCGATTCCTGTATCTTTGATTACAAGAGATTTTTCTTTCATATAAATAAAAATCTGTCCCTTCTTTATATATTTCAAGGCATTCGATATGATTTGCTCGAGTACAAAAATAAACCATTTTTCATCTGTTACTATACAAGCTTTTGTCGGTTTAAAATCTATTTTTATCTTTTTAGATATGAAAATCTTTGCGTATTTTCGGATAACCTGACGCACCATATCATCTAGTTCATGCTTTTTAAACACTAAATCAGAAGATATATCTTCTACCCGAAGATAATTTAATGCCATCTCTACATATTGTTCAATCTTGAAAAGTTCCATCTTCATATCAGAAACAGATATTGCCTTCTGCATCATCTCTTTCTCATCGAGCTGATATAACATCCGTTCGGTATTCTGTAATAAAATATCCAATGCAGCAATCGGTGTTTTGATCTGATGAACCCACATGCCATAATAATCAAGCAGCTCTTTTTTTGCAATTCGATTCTTAGAAATAAGCTCCTGCTTTGCCTGATATAATTCCTTTGCAAGTTCCTGATAATCATATTCAATAATATCCATATGCTCTGGGAGTTGTTCTGCATCGTCAAAAAACTGCTCCCTGTTGATATGTAATAACTTATGCCGTTTATAATATTTGTAAAAATCAATAAACAGACATACTGCACACCACACAAAAGACAATTCGCATCCATAGATAATCGCATCAAAAGGAATATCATATAAATAAAATAGTATTCCAAATATCACAACGATTCCTGTAAATATAATAATTAGCACTTTGCGGATTTTCAAAAATGAAAAAATACTTTCTTTGATCATTTCTCTTTCTTTCCTCTATTTATCCAAATAATACCCAATTCCTTTTTTCGTCTTAATTCGTCTTTCCATACCTACATTTTCTAACTTTTTACGGAGCCTTGCTACATTAACTGTCAGAGTATTATCATCAATAAAGGCATCACTTTCCCAAAGTCTTGCAATAATATCATCTCGTGCTATAATCTTTCCTGAATTTTCCATAAGCATCTGCAAAATACGAAATTCATTTTTTGTAAGAGATATTTTCTCCCCCTTATAAGAAAGAGAAGCGTCATTTAAATTAAGGAGCATACCTTCATGCTCTAACACATTGACATTTCCTTGAAAGGAGTAGGCCCGGCGTAGTAATGCCTGTACCTTGGCTGTTAGTACATTTAGATCAAATGGCTTCTCGATAAATTCATCGCCGCCCATATTCATTGCCATCACTATGTTCATATTATCATTCATAGAGGATAAAAACAGAATTGGAACACTCGATATTTTCCGGATTTCCTGGCACCAGTAAAATCCGTTATAGAACGGCAAACCAATATCTAAAATAACAAGCTGCGGATCAAACTGCTGAAATGCTTCCATCACGCATTTAAAATCTTCTATCTGTTTAGTCTCATAATCCCACCGCTCCAGATGTGCTGCCACATTCGAAGCAATCGTAGAATCATCTTCGACAATTAAAATTCGGTACAATTTTTCTCCTTAAAACTCTTCTCTAAAACACTTCTCTGTATAATGAATAAACTTTTTCACTATTTCTGGAAGAAAAGATTCATTTTTATAGATAAGATATAATTCCCTGCAAAATTCCTTTTCCGGCAATCTATAAATCAATATCTTTCCAGACTCATGTAATTCTCTTATCATTTGATATGACAAAATCGAAATTCCCATTCCAGCTTCCACACAATCTCTTAGCATCTCTGCACTATCAAAGGTTGCAATAATATTTAAGTCTTCTTCTTCTATTCCAAAATATTTCAAGCTGCCGAGTGCCTCTTTCATCGTTCCAGAGTACTGTCTTCTTGCTAAAAATGGTGCTTCTAAAATCTGTCTTAAATCGCTCTCCCCAGAATCACTTTCTCCGGCAAAAATCTTCTGATACTCCTTTGTATTTGGTGCTGCCAAAACCAAATGGTCTTTTATCAGTGGAATGTACTTGCACTGCTTTTCTACCTTTGTCCCAACAAATCCAATATCGAGACTTCCCTCTTTTACCCGATGAATAATATCTAAACTATCCGCACTCGTCATCTCCACCTGCGTATTTACATTTTTCTTTAAAAATCCACTCAATATTGTAGGAACAAACCACTGTGCCGGAACAGAAGATGTACCAATCCGAAGAAACTCACTTCCATTCCCCCCAACTTCCATTATTGCTTTCCGATGTAAAAGTAAAATGTCTACTGCATACTTATAAAGTTTTACCCCATCTTCTGTCAATTCAAAATTTCTTGCTGTACGTCGAATCAGCTTTTTCCCAAGCTCATGCTCTAAGGCTGACACATGTGTACTAACTGTAGATTGCGATAGATGCATTTTCTTCGATGCTGCCAAAAAACCTTTACATTCTGCAACATTTGCAAAAATCTGCAATTGATGTATATCCATTTTCTCACTTTCCTTTCCGGTAAGTTTAAAATACTCTGGTCGAAAACACTCCAGATTCAAGTCGAGCAGCCGCGAGACTTGGCGCGTGATTCTGGTCAGCGTAAGCTGACATATTCTTTACAGAATCACTGCGCATCCTCGCGGAGCGTTTATCTCAGTCAGAAATTGGACTCCCACTGAGACAAATTTGCTGTCACTCACCACCTGAAAGAGGTGGGAGTCTTCTCGACTGAGATAAATACATTTTACCATATCTATCGTTTTTATCAATAATCATATCTATATTATCGAAATAATGAACTTTACTTTCTGTACAATATCTATTAAACTAATTTTAGAATAAATTACATTATGTTGGGAAATTTTACCCAAAATGTACTCGCAAAATCGGTTACAAAAGGAAATATATGAAAAGTTCTGAAATTACATTGAAGAGGAACCATAAAAGTATTTTTCAGTGGTAACAAGCACATACATAAAAAGCACTGAGAGTACATCCCACATAAAAGGAGGTTGCCTATTATGGAAAAAGAAAAACTATTTTGCAAGGGAGGAGGATGTACCGCTAAACTTGGTGCCGGTATTTTAAGTCGTATATTATCGAAGCTGCCGCAGGGACCGGAAGATGAGAATCTTCTTGTCGGTTATGACAGCAAAGATGATGCCGCTGTGTATAAAGTTTCCGATGATATTGCTTTTGTACAAACTCTTGATTTCTTTCCACCGATGGTCGATGACCCTTACACTTTTGGGAAAATTGCTGCTACGAATGCATTAAGTGATATTTACGCAATGGGCGGTGAAGTAAAGACCGCCTTAAATATTGTCTGTTTTCCTGAAAAAATGGATTTGAACATTTTAGGTGAAATTATGCGTGGTGGTGCTGAAAAGGTTATTGAAGCAGGTGGAACACTTGCAGGCGGCCATTCTATTGCTGATTCCGATGTAAAATACGGCTTATCGGTTACTGGTCTTGTGAATCCAAATAAAATCTATACCAATAATGGCGCAAAGCCTGGCGATGCCCTCATCCTTACTAAACGTCTTGGTGTTGGTATTATCTGCACAGCAAATCGAGTAGGAGAAGCTTCTGTGGAAGCAATGAAAGCCGTAACAGACTCCATGACAACCTTGAACAAGTACGCCGCAGAGTGTTGCAGGAATTTCGAAATCCATGCCTGCACCGACGTTACAGGATTTAGTTTTCTAGGCCACCTTCATGAAATGATGGATGGACAGCTTTCCTGTCATATTCACGCAAAACAGGTTCCTGTCTTTGAAGAGGCCTTACGACACGCCGATGAATTCCTTTTAACTGCTGCCGGACAGCGGAACCGGAACTTTACCGGTCCATTTGTTCAATTTGAAGATGTTTCATTTGCTATGGAAGAAATTCTTTTTGACCCACAGACCTCCGGTGGTCTGCTCATTTCTGTTGCAAAAGAAGACGCGCCTGCTCTTCTTGACAAGTTAAAAGCTTCCGGTCTTCCTGCTGAGATTGTCGGAGAAGTTTTAGCAAAAACAGAACCGGAAATTTTAGTCACAAATTAATTCAAGAATGCCCCGGCATTTTTGCTGCGAGATGCGCGTCATGCAATGCATGACATACTTCTTCTGCGCATCTCTGCAATCCTACCGGAGGCTATATCAGATGGGGGGATTGACTCCCCCACTGATACTGATTTATTGCTTGCCACCTACAAAGGTGGGAGTCATCTTATATCTGATATACAAATGGAGGAACAATCATGATTAAAGTAAATGCAATGGGCGATGCCTGCCCAATCCCAGTAGTAAAAACTAAGAATGCCATCCGCGAATTACAGGGTGGAGGGACAGTGGAGACACTTGTTGATAATGAAATTGCCGTACAGAATCTTACAAAGATGGCAAACCAGAAAGGATACGATGTACATTCTGAAAAAGTTGCTGATAATGAATTTAAAGTTACAATGACTATAAATGCAGAAGCTGCACAGATTGCCGCGAATAGTGCTGTGGCAACAATAGAAGAAGAGAACTGTCCGATTACTCCGTTAAATAAAAAAAATACGGTCGTAGTTATCCGCTCAAATCAGATGGGAAACGGCGAAGAGGAACTTGGAAAAGCTTTATTAAAGGGATTTATCTATGCCTTAAGCCAGCAAGATACTCTTCCTTCTACTATCCTTTTCTATAATAGCGGTGCATATATCACTTGCGAAGAATCTGCCTCTATTGAAGATTTAAAATCTTTAGAAGCCCAGGGTGTTGAAATCCTCACCTGCGGAACCTGTTTAAACTTCTATGGACTTACTGATAAGCTTCAGGTCGGTGAGATAACAAACATGTATGTGATCGCTGAAAAAATGACACAAGCCGACTTAATCGTGCAGCCTTAAATAAAGGAGTTTTACCTATGCTTAGAAAGAAAAAGCCTGCATTCATCATCGCATTTGACGCAACTACACAGGCAATGGCAACCGATAAACTCTGTGCAAAAAATGGTCTTCCCGGACGATTAATTCCTGTTCCACGCGAAATTACCGCCGGCTGTGGCTTTGCCTGGAAAGCCGCTCCAGAAGATGAAACTATTTTAATAGAGGCACTCACAAAAGAAGGAATCGAGTGGGCTTCTACACATATTTTAGAAATTTAATTTATTAGCATTTAAAAGAAAAAATATTCAGGATACTTATTATGAACAAATATTTTATTGGAATTGATATCGGCTCCACCTGTGCGAAAACAGTTGTCATGAATCATGAAAAAGAAATTCTCCACCGTTTTTTACAGCCAACTGGCTGGAGTAGTGTAGATACTGCAAAGCAAATACAGGAAACGCTCATGGAAAAGGGAATTCTTCCAGAAAAATCCGTTGTTGTCGCAACCGGATATGGACGTGTATCCGTCCCTTATGCTGCAAAATGCGTCACAGAAATTACCTGCCATGCAAAAGGAGCCTGCTATATTCATAAAAATGAAAATATGCTCCTCATTGACATCGGGGGACAGGATACGAAAATTATTCGCATTGAAAACGGTATGGTCACCGACTTCCTCATGAACGATAAATGTTCCGCCGGAACAGGCCGATTCCTTGACGTCATGGCAAATACATTATCTCTAACCCCACAAGATCTGTGTGAGCTTGCTGCAAAAGGCAGCGGAACTTCTATCAGCTCCATGTGTACTGTGTTCGCTGAATCTGAGGTAATCAGTTTGATCGGACGTGGAGAATCAAGAGAAAACATTGCCTTTGCCGTTATCGACTCTATCGTACAAAAAGTTGTATCACAGGCAGCAAGACTTACAAACGGACAGGAAGAATGCATTTGTCTTACTGGTGGATTATGCGATTACTCTTATCTTAAGAAATCGCTCGGAGAATCTTTAAAAACAGATGTATTAACCGATACTGACGGTCGCTATGCCGGAGCAATTGGTGCAGCGATTGCTGCTATTACTATTTAATTCATTAGGGAACAGACGAAAATAAAAAGAATAGACCATAGTAAATGTAAAGATATCACTGCGTAGAAAATGCCTGTTCGACATTTTTACTTGCTCTCACATTACATTTACTATGGTCTATTCTTTTTATTTTCTGTATTTTGGCTCCACGTGAATGAATTCAATAGTTAGTTGCCAGGGTGAATAAAAAAGGGGCACAGGTAGATCTGAACAGAAATTTGCATATATACAAAAACTTATTACAGCAATTTCCATTTGGCATTATCAACTTGCAGACTATAACCACAATAAGAACAACAACCGTTATTATCCGGAATATAGTTAGCCCCACAGCTTGGACATTCCTTTTCCATCACAACGGCCTGGCCTTTGGACTTGATTCGATTCGGATAACGAGATCGGCAAAGCTTCCAGTTATGCTTTTCACTTTTCGTCACGATATGCTTATTATTTTGAAGAAAGGTTTGCTTCAACATCGCTTCCACAGAAATCGTCGTCTTGTCAGACGTATTTTCCACACCTTTTAGCTTTATATTATTAACACTGTAAGAAAGCAGCTCTGGGGTAAGAAGTGTTTTGTACAACGCTTCATTGATATTACTTATTAACCAGCCCTCATCGTAACGAACGATCTCTTTCTCAAGATTCTCCAGCTCATCAATTTTCCTTGCTCTGATCCAAAGAAGACTCAGACTCAGTATAATTGTAAGTGTCATCGCAACACCAATTGCAATATACATATTCGTAATCAAATAAACGCAAGGAAATGTCGGTAAAAACGAGAGTAAAATCGTTGCACTGGTATACTTTAGATTATCCATATTCGGATCTGGTGTCTGATAAATCATAAAATCTTCGATTTGCCAGTCATAGAAATTACTCTGAATAAACCCTCCACAATAAGGACAGTTTGTCTCATCACCTTTTAACTGTATCTGCGCCCCACAGCTTGGACAAAATATTTCCGAATACTTTGAATAAAATCTCTGCTCCTTCTGCCTGTCTTTCTCTCCCACTTCATTGTGACGAATATGGCGGGACTGCCGAAGCAATATCGACCCATGCGGATAAATCGATTCATGAATTACCTTACCACTGTCTCTATGTAAATATTTATCAGAAACAGCGGCTTCTACGATAACTTCCCTCCATTCACGTCCTGAATCACTCCAATGCCGGAAGTCTCTCTTTTTGGCATTTCCTTCTGATAACTTCACATTCGTAAAATGTAGTTGCCTTGATAAACCTCTTCCTTCAAGTAGCTTTATTTCATGCATTACTTTTTCCTGAAAAGTCCGATCCATTCTTACCGTACTCTTTTGCAAATTACCGGTTTGCATCAAAGTAAGCAGCTCCTCCAGAACATTCGATATCTTTTTCGGTACTTTCTCCGTTCTCAAAGACTTCGCTTCCGGTTGTGCCAATCTTTTTTTCACCACAAAATACCAGTTACTTGGCAAAAATCGTTCAAAACTCCACTCCAGTATGCGGCTTGCAACAATATACCCTAATGCACAAGCCCACACAAATGCAAAAACACTCGCATCACTCCATGTAAGTTTCATCAAAAATCACCTCCTCATATATCCGTAGATTACTACAACAACACCCTTTTCCCTCAATGCTCAATTCTTCTACTTCTTAGGCAAATACCTCATATCCGATACTGTATATACTGTAATAAATGCCTCTGGATCTTCCTGATTGATATACTTCATCAATTTCTGATATTCCCCTTTGTCTACAATGGTAATGATCTCATTTCTTTTTTCCATATTATAAGCACCAATCGCTTCGTAAATAGTTGCCCCACTGTGCAGATCACGAACAATAAACTGCCGCAATTCCTCTTCCTTCTTTGTAATGATACCGTCGTTTGATATTATGATCAAAAATAAAATGATCCAAAACAATACCATTAAAATAAGTTCCCAATACACTAAGTACTACAGTCTTCTTATCATAAACCAGCGCTGCCGAAAGTGCCACACACATCCCTGACAAAGACATCGCTTTCCCCAGCTCCATATGAAAATATTTATTCATAATTTTAGCTACAATATCTAATCCCCCAGAAGAAGCATTCCGGTTAAATAAAATACTCAGGCCCACACTGACCACCAGAATGTAGCAAAGAACATCCAGCTCCTGACTATTCGTTATAGAACCGGTGTTGGGAAAAATATTCTCAAATATACCCAGAAACACCGGCAGCATAACACTCGTGTAAACTGTTTTAAGCCCGAATTCCTTTCCACAGGTAAAAAATCCAATAATTAATAAAACTACATTAAGAATCATCGTAATCGCTGATAATGGCAGCGGAACAAAATTTGAAAGAACAATACCCAGACCTGACATACTACTAATCGACGTATGACTCGGAACCAGGAAAAAGTAAACAGCAACAGCTATAATAGCAATTGCGATGGTAAGGATATTTATTTCTATCAAAATAGACTTGTAATCTGTCTTCGTTTTCATATTATTTTTTTATCTCCTCCTGTGTTAAAGACTATTACTGCATAAGTAAAAAGTATAATTGAGACGATGATTAAAAACATCATTTCCCTTCATTTATTTTTCTTGTTGAATTTTGGAACTGCCAATTCGCTATACACGGTATTAAATAATTCTGTTAGAAACTACTTATTTTTAATAGCTCTTATGTCTCTATTTGCGCTCAAATCCAAAATATCTTGTCCCTTGAAAATTTAATGTTCCAGCATCTCCTTCTATTAGCATTCCATACTCAGAACCACTCATAGAGAATTCTATTCTGTCACCGCTGTCCACCTCGAAAGTTACATAATAGGAAGTGGATGAGGTAGTGCTATATCCATGAGAGCCGCTCATGTCCCCATTATTAGGATGTTGATGATGAGAGACCTCTGTTCGTTTGGCAACTACCCTGGCTGATACATTGAGCCTTGGAGAGTGATTATTTTTATTCCATGTGGTAATACTTGTGATAATGCCATATGCTAATATAATAAAAACGCTACAAAATATTAGTGCGAAGGCGATGTTAAATAGCACATCAAATCCATCAAATAACATAGTGTTTCTCCTTCTTATATTTTCTCCTCTTAGAAATATGTGTTTTACAATAATTTTATCATACAGCAATTATAACTTCAAATAGGAATTTGCCGAGGGAGTAAACGGACGTCCCCAGCAAATTCCTATTTTTCTAGATAACAGAAAAACCCCAGAAACATTGGTTTCTGGGGTGAATCTTACGCTTGAACACAAGTACCTTGCGGTACGATATATATAAAATCTAGTATTATTCAGTTGCTAATTATATAAGTTCGTGATTACTCGATGATAGAAGCAACACGTCCTGATCCTACAGTACGTCCACCTTCACGGATAGCGAATGTAAGACCCTGCTCCATAGCTACTGGATGGATCATGTCGATTGTCATTTCTACGTTATCACCAGGCATGCACATCTCTGTTCCTTCTGGAAGAGTGATAACACCTGTTACGTCAGTTGTACGGAAGTAGAACTGAGGTCTGTAGTTGTTGAAGAAAGGAGTATGACGTCCACCTTCATCTTTTGTTAAAACGTAAACCTGAGCTGTGAACTTATGATGGCATGTTACGCTACCTGGCTGAGCTAATACCTGTCCACGCTGAATTTCGTCTCTCTGAACACCACGAAGAAGAGCTCCGATGTTGTCACCAGCCTGAGCTTCGTCAAGTAATTTACGGAACATTTCAACACCAGTTACAACAACTTTACGTGTTTCGTCTGTGATACCAACGATTTCTACTTCATCAGATACGTGTAATACACCACGCTCTACTCTACCAGTTGCAACAGTACCACGACCTGTGATAGAGAAGATGTCCTCGATAGGCATTAAGAAAGGCTTATCTGTGTCACGTTCTGGGTTAGGAATCCATGTATCAACAGCGTCCATAAGTTCCATGATCTTATCTCCCCATTCTCCGTTAGGATCTTCAAGAGCCATAAGAGCTGAACCCTGGATGATTGGAGTGTCATCTCCTGGGAAGTCGTACTCGTTTAATAATTCACGGATTTCCATGTCTACTAACTCAAGTAACTCTTCATCGTCTACCATATCACATTTGTTCATGAATACTACGATGTAAGGTACACCTACCTGACGGGATAATAAGATGTGCTCTTTAGTCTGAGCCATAACACCATCAGTAGCAGCTACTACAAGGATAGCTCCATCCATCTGAGCAGCACCAGTGATCATGTTCTTTACATAATCGGCATGACCTGGACAGTCAACGTGTGCGTAATGTCTCTTCTCTGTTTCGTACTCAACGTGAGCTGTAGAGATTGTGATACCACGTTCTCTTTCTTCTGGAGCTTTATCGATGTTTTCGAAATCTACTTTTTCGTTTCCTTCTACTCTTTCAGCTAATACTTTTGTGATAGCAGCTGTTAAAGTTGTTTTACCATGGTCAACGTGTCCGATGGTACCAATATTACAATGTGGTTTAGTTCTCTCAAACTTAGCTTTAGCCATTTGAATTTCCTCCTTAAAATTACGCCTGATAGGCTGTCTTTATAATTTTAAATATTCTCGTCCGGCAAAGAATCGACCAGACGATTCCAAATTACAGCCAGACTGCGACTATAAAGCCGCACCTGCTGTAATTATATTTCATTTTAACATTATTTGCAAGTAAAACTTTGCAGATAATCTTTATCTATGAAATTATTTGTTCTGAGCTGCTAAATGAGCATCCAGAATCTTTTCCTGTACGTTCTTAGGAACTTTTTCATAGTGATCAAAGAACATGGAGTAGTTACCACGTCCCTGAGTTCTAGAACGTAAATCTGTAGAATATCCGAACATTTCAGATAATGGTACGAAACCATGAACGATACGTCCGCCACCTACATCTTCCATACCTTCGATACGTCCACGACGGGAGTTGATATCACCGATAACGTCACCCATGTATTCTTCAGGCATTGTTACGTCAACCTTCATGATAGGCTCAAGTAATGCAGGATCTGCTTTCTTCATAGCATCCTTGAATGCTAAGGAACCCGCTACCTTAAATGCCATTTCAGAAGAATCGACTTCATGGTAAGATCCGTCGTATACTGTAGCGTGTACACCAACAACAGGGAATCCACCAAGAATACCAGCTTTGGATGCCTCTTCGATACCAGCACCAACTGCAGGGATGTATTCTTTAGGAATAGCACCACCAACAACTTCGGAATCGAATTTGAATGTTTCTTCTCCGTTAACGTCCATAGGCTCGAAACGAACTTTACAGTGTCCGTACTGACCACGTCCACCGGACTGTTTAGCGTACTTAGAATCGATATCAACTGCTTTTGTGAAGGATTCTTTGTATGCTACCTGTGGAGCACCAACGTTAGCTTCTACTTTGAACTCACGAAGGAGACGGTCAACGATGATCTCAAGGTGAAGCTCACCCATACCAGCGATGATTGTCTGTCCTGTTTCCTGATCTGTATGAGCGCGGAAAGTAGGATCTTCTTCTGCAAGTTTTGCAAGGGCTTCTGCCATCTTGCCCTGTCCAGCTTTTGTCTTAGGCTCGATAGCGAGCTCGATAACTGGATCTGGGAATTCCATAGACTCAAGAATTACTGGATGCTGTTCATCACAGATTGTATCACCAGTAGTAGTAAACTTAAATCCAACTGCTGCTGCGATATCTCCTGAGTATACTTTATCTAATTCCTGACGTTTGTTGGCATGCATCTGAAGGATACGTCCAACACGCTCCTTTTTGCCCTTTGTAGCATTTAAAATGTAAGAACCGGAATTCATTGTTCCTGCATATACGCGGAAGAAAGCAAGCTTTCCAACGAATGGGTCTGTCATGATCTTGAATGCTAAAGCTGCAAATGGAGCATCATCAGAAGCAGGAACTTCTACTTCATTACCTTCTAAGTCCTGACCTTTGATAGCTTCTACATCTGTAGGAGCTGGCAGATATTCGATGATAGCGTCAAGAAGCTTCTGAACACCTTTGTTTCTGTAAGCTGTACCACAGCAAACAGGAACCATTGTACAGTTACATGTTCCTTCACGAAGAACTCTCTTTAAGTCTTCAACGCTTGGCTCTTCTCCATCAAGGTAAGCCATCATTAAATCATCATCTGCTTCACAGATTTTTTCAACCATATCTGTGTGATATAATTCAGCATCATCCTTCATATCTTCTGGAATATCAATAATGTCAATGTCTTCACCCTTCTCATCGTTGTAGATGTAGGCTTTCATTTCCATTAAGTCGATAATTCCCTTGAAGTCATCTTCCTTACCGATAGGAAGCTGAATAGGAATCGCGTTTTTACCTAATCTTGTTTTAATCTGATCTACTGCACCGTAGAAATCAGCACCCATGATATCCATCTTATTGATGAATGCCATACGTGGTACATTATAGGTGTCTGCCTGACGCCATACATTTTCGGACTGTGGTTCAACACCGCCCTTTGCACAGAAGACACCAACAGCGCTGTCCAATACACGAAGAGATCTTTCTACCTCTACTGTAAAGTCAACGTGTCCTGGGGTATCAATAATATTGATACGATGCTCTAAAGCACCTTTTTTAGGTTTACAATTCTCTTCCAGAGTCCAGTGACATGTTGTGGCAGCGGAAGTGATTGTGATACCTCTTTCCTGCTCCTGTTCCATCCAGTCCATGGTAGCAGTACCTTCATGAGTATCACCAATCTTGTAATTTACACCAGTGTAATAAAGGATACGCTCTGTTAATGTTGTCTTACCAGCATCAATGTGGGCCATAATACCAATATTTCTGGTTCTCTCAAGTGGATATTCTCTTCCAGCCAAGGTTTTTTCCTCCTATAAAATGTATCCGGATGGCTGCATAATCTATGCAGCACATCCTGTGTAAATAACTTATTAGAATCTGTAATGTGCGAAAGCTTTGTTTGCTTCTGCCATTTTGTGCATATCTTCTTTTTTCTTTACAGATGCACCAGTGTTGTTCGCTGCATCCATAAGTTCTTTTGCAAGACGCTCTTCCATAGTCTTTTCACTTCTCTTACGAGAGTAAAGAGTGATCCAACGAAGAGCTAATGCCTGACGTCTGTCTGGTCTTACGTCGATAGGTACCTGATAAGTAGCACCACCGATACGTCTAGCCTTAACTTCCAGAGCTGGCATAATGTTATTCATAGCCTCTGTAAATACTTCTAAGGCATCTTTTCCTGTTTCTTCCGCAATGCGGTCGAAAGCACCGTAAACGATTTTCTGTGCAACACCTTTCTTACCGTCTAACATGATGTTATTGATAAGCTTTGTTACCACTTTGTTATTGTAAATAGGATCTGGTAATACATCCCTTTTTGCGATATGTCCTTTACGTGGCACGGTTCTTCCCTCCTTAATTAAATGTGATTTTCATTTCTTCATTTCCATGAGGAAATGAAATATTAAATCATCGGTACTCATGGAAACTTCTGTTTCCGTTGTTCATGCTCGGACAAGTCAATATATTGCCTGCAACCAACAGAGAAAATATTGCTATTCCGGCATTCTCACTGATATTTATTTCTTAGGTTTCTTAGCACCGTATTTGGAACGAGCCTGGCGTCTGTTTGCTACGCCTGCTGTATCAAGAGTACCACGTACGATATGATATCTTGTACCTGGTAAATCCTTTACTCTTCCTCCACGGATAAGAACAACACTATGTTCCTGAAGGTTATGTCCTTCACCTGGGATATAGCTTGTTACTTCGATACCGTTGGAAAGACGTACTCTGGCAATCTTACGAAGCGCTGAGTTAGGCTTCTTAGGAGTTGCTGTCTTAACGGCTGTACATACTCCACGTTTCTGTGGTGAGCTGGCATCTGTTGGTCTTTTCTTTAAGGAGTTAAATCCTTTCTGAAGAGCAGGTGCCGTGGATTTCTTTGCTACAGACTGTCTTCCTTTTCTAACTAACTGGTTAAAAGTAGGCATTCTGAAATTCACCTCCATGCATATTTTCTAATGTGGTTGCTAATAGTTTCTTCTCTGGGCTAAACCAATATGACAAGTCATCTTGATTATACCCTCATGTGGGCATAGTTATACATCTGCACACAATTAGAGATTATATCTTTAAAAAAACTTTTTGTCAAGAGAATTTTTTTATTTTGTTGTAACTGACAAAAACCTGGAATTCTTCTCAACGGCGATAAAAAAACAGATATGCAACAGATGCATCCTTTCATATAATGATACGAAACATCTGTAGCATATCTGCTTTTTATTTTTATCTTTTTAATTTCTAAACCAGATTACAGGTTTTCAGGTTCTAAAATTATTGCATTATCATCTGACTTCTGATTTTGCACTTCTTCCATGGAAGGGTAATCCGCATCGTAGTCAAATTCATCTACTTCTTCGATTTCATTTACTACTTTTCCTGTATTGAGGTGAAGGTTACGATACTTCTTTAAGCCTGTTCCTGCTGGGATAAGCTTTCCTAAAAGTACGTTCTCCTTCAGACCGATCAGTGGATCGATCTTTCCTTTGATAGCTGCATCGGTAAGAACCTTTGTTGTTTCCTGGAAGGATGCGGCTGATAAGAAAGAGCTTGTTGCAAGAGAAGCTTTTGTGATACCAAGAAGTGTCTGCTCTGCTGTTGCAATTTCTTTTCCTTCTGCAAGAAGTCTCTCATTCTCATCTTCTAATTCAAGAATATCGATGAGTGCTCCTGGAAGATACTTGCTGTCTCCAGCTTCTTCAATACGAACTTTCTTAAGCATCTGGCGAACAATGATCTCGATATGTTTATCATTGATATCTACACCCTGCAGACGGTATACACGCTGTACTTCTCGCATCATGTAATCCTGTACTGCTTCTGCGCCTTTGATTCTTAAGATATCGTGAGGATTTACAGAACCTTCTGTCAGTTCAGCACCGGCCTCTAAGTAAGTGCCGTCGAGAACTTTAATACGGGAACCATATGGAATGATATAGCTTCTTGTTTCTCCACTATCTTCATTCACAATAGTAATCTCACGTTTTTCTTTTGTTTCTTTTACATCTGCACGACCGGCGATCTCACTGATAATTGCAAGACCCTTTGGCTTACGTGCTTCAAAAAGCTCCTCGACACGAGGAAGACCCTGTGTGATATCATCACCGGCTACACCACCGGCATGGAATGTACGCATGGTAAGCTGTGTACCAGGTTCACCGATGGACTGGGCAGCAATGATTCCGACTGCCTCTCCAACCTGTACTGCCTGACCAGTTGCAAGGTTGGCACCGTAACATTTAGAACATGCACCGTTATGGGACTTACAGGTTAACATTGTTCTGATCTTAACCTTTTCATATCCGGCATTAACGATTGCTTTTGCACGCTTTGGAGTGATCATGCAGTTAGCTTCAACGATAAGGTTGCCTTCTGCATCTTTATAATCTTCTGCTGCATAACGTCCGCTGATACGGTCTTCTAATGTTTCGATTGTTTCTTTTCCATCCATGATTGCTTCTACATACATGCTTGGAATCTTGTTTGTTCCTTCACAGCAATCCTGCTCGCGGATGATCAGTTCCTGTGATACGTCTACAAGACGTCTTGTCAGGTAACCGGAATCGGCTGTACGAAGCGCTGTATCAGAAAGTCCCTTTCTGGCACCATGTGCAGAAATAAAGTACTCCAGTACGTCAAGACCTTCACGGAAGTTTGACTTGATAGGGAGCTCGATCGTACGTCCGGATGTATCGGCCATCAATCCACGCATACCTGCAAGCTGCTTGATCTGCTGGTTAGAACCACGGGCACCGGAGTCAGCCATCATGAAGATGTTATTGTACTTATCAAGACCACTGATCAGTTTATCTGTAAGTTCGTTATCGGCAGCGAACCATGTCTGTACTACTGCTTTATAACGTTCTTCTTCTGTCATGAAACCACGTCTGTACTGTTTTGTAATGTACTCAACCTGTTTCTGGGCTGCTGCAAGGATATCTGCTTTTTCTTTTGGTACTGTCATATCTGAAATAGATACACTCAACGCACCGATTGTAGAATATTTATATCCAAGAGCTTTAATATTATCAAGAACCTCTGCTGTCTTCGTTGTACCATGTACACTAATACAACGGTCAAGGATCTGTTTTAACTGTTTCTTACCACACTGGAAATCAACTTCTAACTTTAAGAAGTTATCTGGATCAGAACGATCAACAAAACCTAAATCCTGAAGGATGATTTCGTTGAAAAGAAGGCGTCCCATTGTACAATCTACAATACGGCTTCCCATTGTTCCGTCCGGTCTCATTCCTCTTCTCTTTACTTTAATTCTGGAATGAAGAGTGATTACCTTGTTCTCATAAGCAAGATATGCTTCATTTTCAGACTTAAAGCACTTACCTTCGCCTTTTGCTCCTTCTTTTTCCATAGTCAGGTAGTAAATACCAAGGACCATATCCTGTGAAGGAACAGCTACTGGCGCACCATCTGATGGTTTCAGCAGGTTATTAGGAGAAAGTAAAAGGAAACGACACTCTGCCTGCGCTTCCTGAGAAAGTGGCAGATGGACAGCCATCTGGTCACCATCGAAGTCGGCATTGAAGGCTGTACATACTAATGGATGCAGCTTGATTGCTTTACCTTCTACTAATGTTGGTTCGAATGCCTGAATACCAAGACGATGTAAGGTAGGGGCACGGTTTAACATAACCGGATGTTCTTTAATAACATCTTCAAGTACATCCCAAACTTCAGGCTGTAACTTCTCTACCATCTTCTTAGCAGACTTAATATTGTGAGCAAGACCGTTTGCTACAAGTTCTTTCATAACAAATGGCTTAAACAACTCGATCGCCATCTCTTTTGGAAGACCACACTGATAAATCTTCAGTTCCGGTCCTACTACGATTACAGAACGTCCTGAGTAGTCAACACGCTTACCAAGAAGGTTCTGACGGAAACGGCCCTGTTTACCCTTTAACATATCGGAAAGAGATTTTAATGCTCTGTTTCCTGGTCCTGTTACAGGACGGCCACGACGACCGTTATCAATTAACGCATCTACCGCTTCCTGGAGCATACGCTTTTCATTACGGATAATGATATCCGGAGCGCCAAGTTCTAACAATCTCTTAAGACGGTTATTACGGTTGATGATTCTTCTATATAAATCATTTAAATCAGATGTTGCAAAACGTCCACCATCTAACTGAACCATTGGACGGATATCCGGAGGGATAACCGGAACAGCGTCAAGTACCATCCATTCCGGAGAGTTTCCGGACAGACGGAACGCTTCTACAACTTCTAATCTCTTAATATTTCTAGCTTTTTTCTGTCCACTGGCGTTCTTAAGACTCTTCTTAAGTTCTTCTGCTTCTGCTTCAAGATCAATCTCTCCAAGAAGTTCTTTGATTGCCTCAGCACCCATTCCTACGCGGAAGCTTCCAAGACCTTCTTCAGAATCTCTGTACTCCTCTGTAACACGACGGTACTCTGCATCAGAGATAACATCCTTCTTGCTTAAGTTTGTTGTTCCTGGATCAAGAACTACAAAGGAAGCAAAGTATAATACTTTTTCAAGTGCCTTTGGAGACATATCAAGGATTAATCCCATACGGCTAGGGATTCCCTTGAAGTACCAGATATGGGATACCGGAGCTGCAAGCTCGATATGTCCCATTCTCTCTCTTCTTACACTGGCCTTTGTAACTTCTACTCCACATTTATCACAGACAACGCCTTTATAGCGGATCTTTTTATATTTACCACAGTGACATTCCCAGTCCTTGCTTGGTCCGAAAATTCTTTCGCAGAACAGACCATCTTTTTCCGGCTTTAAAGTACGGTAGTTAATGGTTTCCGGCTTTTTTACCTCACCATGAGACCACTGACGAATCAGTTCCGGAGACGCAAGTCCGATCTTAATGGCGTCAAAATTAACCGGCTGTTCAACTGTTTGGTTATTCATATCAGACATAGGTTACTCCTTCCAAACTATCTTACAAATCGGAATCACCGAAAGGCATTCCTGCAAACTCTGGCTGTGCATCCACCTGTCCGGTTTCTTCTTCCAGAGTACTTTCTTTGTAGCCATACTCTCCAAGATTGCTCTCATCCTTATAATTATTATCATCCGGACTGCTCTCAATCACTGAAGTAAGGGATTCATTAATTGTTTCACTGCCTTCCTGAAGCTCAATCTCTGTCATATCTTCTTTTAAGACACGAACGTCAAGAGCGAGGGACTGGAACTCTTTAAGAAGTACCTTAAAGGATTCCGGAATACCAGGTTCAGGAATATTCTCACCTTTGATAATCGCTTCATATGTCTTAACACGACCTACTACATCATCAGACTTCACAGTTAAGATTTCCTGAAGAGTATAGGAAGCACCATAAGCCTCAAGAGCCCAAACCTCCATCTCTCCGAAACGCTGTCCACCGAACTGTGCTTTACCACCCAGTGGCTGCTGTGTTACCAGTGAGTAAGGACCAGTAGAACGTGCATGAATCTTATCATCTACTAAGTGATGCAGCTTCAGATAATGCATGAATCCGATGGAAACTGGTGAATCAAATTCCTGTCCGGTACGTCCGTCACGAAGCTGAACCTTACCGGTACGGTCGATTGGAACACCCTTCCATTCTTCTCTGTGGTCACGGTTATCCCAGAGATATTTCATAATATCATCGTTAACCTTGTCACCCCAGCGTTCTTCAAATTCTTCCCATGTCTTATTGGCATAATCATTAGCCATCTCAAGAGTATCCATAATATCGTTCTCGTCTGCACCATTAAATACCGGTGTTGCTACATTAAATCCAAGCACCTTAGATGCAAGACTTAAATGAAGCTCTAAGACCTGTCCGATGTTCATTCGGGAAGGTACACCTAATGGGTTCAGTACGATATCAAGTGGACGACCATTCGGAAGGAATGGCATATCCTCTACTGGAAGTACACGGGAAACTACACCCTTGTTACCATGACGACCGGCCATCTTATCACCAACAGAAATCTTACGCTTCTGTGCAATGTAAACACGCACAGACTTGTTAACTGTCGGAGGAAGCTCATCGCCATTCTCTCTTGTAAATACCTTTGTGTCCATAACAACACCATAAGCGCCATGTGGAACACGAAGGGAAGTGTCACGAACTTCTCTTGCTTTTTCACCGAAAATAGCACGAAGAAGTCTTTCTTCTGCAGTAAGTTCTGTCTCTCCCTTAGGAGTAACCTTACCTACCAGAATATCTCCGGCATGAACTTCTGCACCGATACGGATGATACCATTCTCATCCAGATCTTTTAATACATCTTCACTCAGTCCTGCAAGATCTCTTGTGATCTCTTCCTGACCAAGCTTTGTATCTCTTGCCTCTGCCTCATATTCTTCGATATGAACAGATGTATATACATCATTCTGTACAAGACGTTCACTTAACAGTACGGCATCCTCGTAGTTATAACCTTCCCAAGTCATAAATCCGATCAGAGGGTTCTTACCAAGAGCCATCTCGCCGCCACATGTAGAAGCACCATCTGCAAGGATATCTCCTGCCTCAACATGGTCTCCCTTATTTACGATTGGTCTCTGATTCATACAGTTACCCTGGTTGCTTCGGGAGAACTTGATTACGTGATACGTATCACGAATTCCGTCTTCTCTCTTTACAATAATCTCTTTACTTGTAGAATACTCAACAGTACCTGCATGATGTGCGATAATACATACACCTGAGTCACGTGCAGCCTTTGCTTCCATACCAGTACCAACAACAGGAACTTCTGTCTTTAACAGAGGTACGGCCTGACGCTGCATGTTTGATCCCATCAGAGCTCGGTTCGCATCATCGTTCTCAAGGAAAGGAATCATAGATGTAGCTACGGAGAATACCATCTTCGGAGATACGTCCATTAAGTCAATTCTTGACTTTCTAAATTCAGATGTTTCCTCTCTGTAACGACCGGAAACGTTTGTATGAATGAAATGTCCTTCTTCATCTAACGGTTCGTTGGCCTGTGCTACTGTGTAGTTATCTTCTTCATCAGCAGTAAGGTATACAACCTCATCTGTTACTACAGGATTCTGTGGATCACTCTTATCTACCTTACGGTAAGGAGCTTCTACAAAACCATATTCATTAATTCTTGCATAAGTTGCAAGAGAGTTGATCAGACCGATGTTAGGACCTTCGGGAGTCTCTACAGGACACATTCTTCCGTAGTGGGAATAGTGTACATCTCGAACCTCGAATCCGGCACGATCTCTGGAAAGACCACCAGGACCTAATGCGGAAAGACGTCTCTTATGTGTAAGCTCAGATAATGGGTTATGCTGATCCATGAACTGAGATAACTGAGAACTTCCAAAGAATTCCTTTACAGCAGCAGTAACCGGCTTGATATTAATTAATGTCTGTGGAGAAATGGACTCAATATCCTGCGTTGTCATACGCTCTCTGACAACTCTTTCCAGACGGGATAAACCGATTCTGTACTGGTTCTGTAACAACTCACCAACAGCACGGATACGACGGTTACCTAAGTGGTCAATATCATCGTCATTACCAACACCATATTCCAGATGGATATTGTAGTTAATAGAAGCTAAAATATCCTCTCTTGTGATATGCTTTGGAATCAACTCATTAATATTCTTGCGAATCTGTGCTTTAATTTCATCTATATCATCATATTCTTCTAAGATTTTTTCAAGGGCTGGGTAATATACAAGTTCAGTAACGCCCACTTCCTGAGGATCAACATCAACAAAACTTGTGATATCTACCATCATGCTGGAAAGGACTTTTACTTCTTTCTCTTCTGTCTCTACATATACATATGGAACTGCTGCGTTCTGGATCGTGTCAGCCTGTTCTTTTGTAAGTCTTACACCTGCCTCAAAAATGATCTCGCCTGTAGAAGGATCAAGAACATCCTGTGCCAGTCTATGTCCTGCAATACGGTTGCGGAACATTAACTTCTTATTAAATTTATAACGTCCTACCTTCGCAAGATCATAACGTCTTGCATCGAAGAACATACTGTTGATCAGACTCTCTGCACTGTCAACAGATAAAGGTTCGCCCGGACGAATCTTCTCGTATAACTTCTTAAGACCTTCCTGATAGTTTGTTGCTGTATCCTTCTCAAGAGTTTTTAAAATCTTAGGCTCTTCTCCGAATAATTCCTTAATTTCGGCATTGGTTCCAATGCCAAGAGCTCTGACAAGTACAGTAACAGGAACCTTTCTTGTACGGTCAACACGAACATAAAATACATCGTTGGAGTCTGTCTCGTATTCCAGCCATGCACCACGGTTAGGAATTACGGTACAAGAATATAACTTCTTACCAATCTTGTCGTGGCTGATCGCATAGTAAATACCTGGAGAACGAACTAACTGACTGACGATAACACGTTCCGCACCATTAATTACGAAAGTACCTGTTTCCGTCATCAATGGCAGATCACCCATAAAAATGTCGTGCTGTTTAAAATCATCTGTTTCCTTATTATGGAGACGAACTTTCACTTTTAAAGGAGCTGCATATGTTGCATCACGTTCTTTACACTCCTCGATTGAATACTTTCTATCCTCTCTACAAAGCTGAAAGTCCACAAACTCCAGGCTGAGCTGTCCGCTGTAATCCGTGATAGGCGAAATGTCCTCAAAAACCTCTTTCAATCCATCTGTAAGGAACCACTTGTAGGAATCTTTCTGGACTTCTATAAGATTCGGCATATCGAGAACATCTTTTTGTCTGGCATAGCTCATTCTGATGTTTTTGCTTCCCGGAATTCGCGTTGGACGCAGTCTATTCTTTTCCATCGATGTTTTCACCCCTTGAATAATCATAATGTAAAATCTTCTGGTTACTTTCCAATAGGCATACAGACCCATTGTGAATCAGTTTATTATCATAGCACATCTGTCAAGCTATGTCAACTAATTTTTTTCTCTTATTTTTGATTTTTTCCATTTTTTTCGCCAGTTAAACATAGACACAAAAATACTTCCATATAATATGTATAAAATAGCAGTAAAAAAGCACCGAATTTCAGCAACTTTTTTAATTTGACAAAATGGAGAAGTGATTACTATTTGATTCATTAGGGGGAAACAGACGAAAAAAGAAATACTGTCATATCCCATCTGCTCTGTAGTCGCTGTGTTTAAGATGCTCATCCGCATCTTAAACACGCTCCCAAGCCGCATCTGGGATATGACAGTATTTCTTTTTTCTGTGTTTTGGCTCCAGAAGGAATGAACGCAATAGTCTTTGGGGGGAGAAGGTGGAGAAATCAGAAGACTACTGCTTGCTCAGAAGATATATCTCTTGAGAAAAATGATATATTACAACAATATAATGGTGCATTTATCATATACAATGATAGCTGGCAATATCATCTTATCATCATTGACAGCATCGCGGAAATAGTATCAGAATAAGCCATAACCTTCTATCCCCTTCCCCATCTCTCTTCCCAAATACTATTTCATTCATTCCTTCTGGAGCCAACAAGCAGAAAATAAAAAGAATAGACCATCGCAGCTGTAATGCGAGAACAGATAAATAAAATTCCATGACAGAGATATCTTCCGAGCAAGTAGTAGACTTCTGACTTCTCTTCCTTCTCCCCCCCACAGCCTGTCCGAAAACCTTATTTTTAGGCATAAATTTAGCCCCTTTCCTTCATCTGTGACATTGAAAACTGAATAAAATACACAGGATGAAGAAAGAGGCTTATGCCTGTTCCATCAATTCCATCATTTTTTGAAATCCAAGGAGATTCTTCGCCCGTTCCAGGTTATAACCCAGACAAAAGAGCGCAAACTCTCCAGCCACTTTCCGTATTCCCCTTAAAAGAAAATAAGTGGCTCCCATTGCTCGTTTTATTGTTCCAAACGGATGCTCCGACAGGCACATCCTCCGGCTCATCTTTTCTTTATCCGGTTTCAGGAAAAACTTCACAACCTTTCTTTTTTCATAATGCCATTTTTCACCCGTTTTCGTTTCCTCCGGCTTCTTTCCTTCGGCTTCCAGCCAGCCCTTACATGGTTTTACCAGCTGATCTTTGGTAAAGTCGATCTCTTTCCATTCGCCTTTTCCCTTGTAACACTTATTGCGGTTCGGGCAATGTTTACACGCATTTTTATTGGCATAGCGGATATTCCCGTTTTTCTTTATGCTCTTCTGTCTCAGGGTTTCCCCAGCCGGACAGTATACCAGGTTTCTCTCAGGATCTCTGACAAAATAACCTTCTTTTGCTTTTTCCTGCATTTCCTCAGGACTTCCATAAACACTGCTGTTTTCCCGTTTTTCATCCACCACTTTACGACGGACTGTTTCTACCTTCATATCCTGTATCACTTCTGCATAAACTTCCGGTATCTTACCTGCATGCAGTGCTTTCTTCAGTTCTTCTGGCTCTG
>NZ_VULP01000050.1:0-6738 GCF_009697165.1 Anaerobutyricum soehngenii
TGAGTTTGGTCACTTACATTATACATGAAAAAGGGGGTCATTGCTTTTTTATTCGTAAAAAGTGATGAAATCCTTGAAAATATAAGGTTTTAAACAAAAATAGGACTGTAAAACTTTACAGTACCAAGGAGAACACAGAGGAAGGATTATGAAAAATAAAAAACAAAGAAAGATAATCAATAAATTATGGAAATATTATTTGCTATATAGCACAATATTTTTAATAATGACTTGGGTGATATTTCATTATTTTTTTTCAAATAATATTTCTTTTATATGGAAAGTTGATGGATGGACACAGCATGTAAAAGCATTAGCTTATTATTCAGATTGGATGCAAAATATTGCAAAGAAAATAATATATGAACATAAACTACAGATACCATTGTGGGATGCTTCTATTGGATATGGAAGTGATATAATTAGTGTCTTACATTATTATGCAATAGGAGATCCGTTAAATATACTTTCTATTTTTTCACCAGATTCTAAAATAAATGTATGTTATACTTTGTTAGTATTGTTACGTATATATTTAGCAGGAATAACTTTTTCTGCTTATTGTTTTTATATGGGAAAAAATAAATATTCAGCGGTATTGATGGGCAGTTATATATATATTTTTTCAGGCTATGTATTTTTACATGGAATGCATCATCCTTATTTTATAAATTCCTGCATATACTTACCCTTGTTATTATTAGGGGTAGAAAAAATACTAAGAGAAAAGAAGTCTCTTTTATTTTTAATTACAGTATTTTTAAGTGCCAGTAGTAATTTTTACTTTTTTTATATGTTGGTATTAATTACAGTTATATATGTTATATTTAGAGTTTTAGCATTATATGACATTAAAAATATAAAAAAAGCGATAAAAGCGATAATGCATATTTTTGTCTCTTCAATAATAGGAGTTTTCCTAAGTGCTACAATTTTACTACCGGTAATCTTATTATTTTTAGATACAGATAGAAGTAAAATTAAGAGAACTTTTAACTTATTCTATAATAATGAGTATTTTCTAAATTTGTTAAAAGGATTTACAAGTGCTGAATTTATTGGAAAACATACAGTGTTATGTTATGCATCATTAGCATTGATTAGTATAGTTATATTATTTTTAAAAAAAGGGCATAATAGTTTAAAAATAGGAATTGTACTTTTTACAGCTTTTCTTTGCATACCGTTTGCAGGACATGTGTTTAATGGTTTTTCATATGCATCAAATCGCTGGGTGTTTGCTTATGGTATGTTAGTGGCTTTCATAGTAGTGACAGTGCTACAGGATATAGATGAGATAAATTCTTTAGCATTGATTGTTAGCTGTGTTGTTCTTATATTCTATGCAATAAAAACAAATGAAATAGGAACAAATGGTGTTGAAAAAAGTATACAAACAGCAATTTTGATCGGAATGTTACAAATAGCAATAATTGTGTTGTTTTTGCTTGTAAACAAGTTTTGTGATATTAATGACAGGTATAAAAATGCGTGTTCCCAGATAGCATCAGTAATGATATTAATATTAGTATTAATTAATATAGGAAATAATGGAAAGGTATATTTTGGCGGAGTGATTCAGAATGTATCAAAAGAATTTAAAACTTTTTCAGAAACAAATATGGGTGAAGATGCGCCAGTAGATCAAGTCATTAAAAGAGTATCGTCTAACGATAAGGATAGTTTTTGGAGATATTCTGGTCTGTACGAATGTATAGAACGAAATTCAACTTTACAAAGTGGGTTGAAAAATACATCTTCATATTGGAGTTTAACACCAGGAAATATAAGTGAATTTATGTCTGAACAAGATATGTTTGTGAACTATGCTTATAAATTGAGAGAATTAGATGGAAGAACTTTTTTAAACGAACTTATGAGTGTTAAATATTTTGTAGCATTCGCTAATTCTAATAATCCTAATATTCCATATGGATATCAAAAATTAAATGATAAGGGGTGTGCAAAAAAGGGTTATGTAGTATATAAAAATAATAATCCATTACCACTGGGATACACATATTCTACATATATTCCTCAAAATAAATATGAACAAATGTCATCTATAGACAGACAAAATGCAATGCTTCAGGGATGCGTAGTAGATAAAAAAGTAGAGGGATATAGTAAAACAAAAGTAATTCAAAATAAAACAAAAATAAAATATACAACAACTCTTGGTGATGGAATAACAAAAAATGGAAACAAATATAATGTAAAGAAAAAAGGAGCATCTATCACTTTAAAATTCAATGGAAATACAAATTGTGAAACTTATCTTAGTATTAACGATTTGAAAATGGGACAGGAGATAAAGCCAGGAAAATATCCAATGATGTCAGTGATTAAAATATCTGCTCTTGATGAGAAAAGTAATGTTTGTAAAAAACATTTTGATTATATGGTTAGAGAACATAACTGGTATAGTGGGAGACATAACTTTCTTGCAAACTTGGGATATGGGGAAAGTGCAAAAAAAAGCATAACAATTACTTTTAAAAAGCGGGGAATATATTCTGTTAAAGATTTTGAAATATACTGTCAGCCAATGAATCAATATAACCAGCAAGTTAATCTACTAAAAGAAAACATTCTTCAAGATGTCAGCATAAAAACAAATAAGATATCTGGTAATATTTCATTAAACAAGAAAAAAATTTTATGTTTATCTATACCATACTCTAAAGGTTGGACAGCATATGTTGATGGAAAGAAAACAGAGATACTTCAGGCTAATACAATGCTTATGGCATTACCGTTATCAGAAGGAAGTCACAGCGTAGTCTTAAAATACTATACACCAGGATTAAAAGCAGGAATTATAATATCTCTCATAGGATTGGTACTTTGCATTATTGTAAGTATGTGTGAAAAAAAACAAAATAAATTTACCACTTAGTATCATAAGAGTGTAGTTGTTAGAGCATAATTAATGTGGTCTCAGATAGAGTTTACCATTTTTTGTCTTGGTCTTGGGAATTTTCTCAAACACTTTGGAAAAATACAAAATATTAAGCACATTTGTAAAAGTGTATAATTTACAGAACGAAGAAAATGTTGTAATATATACATATAGAAACGGGTGACAAAAGTGATTATATTTGTGTAGTTTTATCGGAATGTATTTTTTTATGAGCAATCGACTGGTGAATTTATTTATTTTCCGATATATTTTATTGCATAGATAAGCAGAAAGGGAATGCGTAGCTTATTGTCATGCGGCCAAAACAAATGGAGGTATAAGAAGATATGTATGACATTATTGTAATTGGTGCCGGTGTTACTGGTACTTGTACTGCAAGAGAGTTGTCCAAGTATCAGGTAAATATGTGCGTAATCGATAAGGGTGATGACGTAGCATCTGGAACATCCAAAGCAAACAGTGGTATTGTTCATGGTGGTTATGACTGCAAACCAGGAACTCTTATGGCAGAGATGAACGTAAGAGGTAACGAGCTTCTTTATGAATTAGCAGAGGATTTGGATTACCCTATTAAAAAGAACGGTTCCCTTATTGTCTGTACTGTACCGGAAGAAAGAGGTAAGTTAGATGTTCTTTTAGAGCAGGCAAAAGAGAATGGTGTTCCTGGATGCCGTATCATTGATAAAGAAGAAGCTCTTAAGATGGAGCCGAATTTAACAGATAACACAGTAGCTGCTCTTTATGTTCCAACAGGTGGTATTATTTGTCCATGGGGACTTGCGATTGCTATGGGTGAGAACGCTGCAATGAACGGATGTGAATTCAAGTTTGAACATGCAGTTGAGAACATCATTAAGAAAGATGATCATTACGAAGTAGTAACAAATAAGGGAACATTTGAGACAAAGATCGTCGTTAATGCAGCAGGTGTATATGCAGATACTCTTCATAACATGGTAAGTGAAGATAAGAAACATATCATCGCTCGTAGAGGAGAGTACCTTCTTCTTGATAAAGAATTAGGAGATTACTTCTCAGCAACTGTATTCCCACTTCCAGGTAAGATGGGTAAAGGTATTCTCTGTGCTCCTACAATCCATGGAAATATGTTCGTAGGACCATCTGCAACGGATATAGAAGGTAAAGATGATGTAGAAACTACACAGGATATTCTTGATGATTTGGCTTACAAAGCACAGCACAGCTACCTTACAAGAACAAAACTTCCTATGAATAAGATTATCACTTCTTTCGCAGGACTTCGTGCTCATTTACCAGAACATGAATTCATTATCGAAGAAGCGAAAGATGCACCGGGATTCTTTGATGCATTAGGAATCGAGTCTCCGGGACTTACAAGTTCCCCTGCAATCGCTGAGAGAATTGCCGGACAGATTCAGGATAAATATCATTTCCCAGAGAAAGACAACTTCATCGCAAAACGTAAAGATGTTATCCATATGGAAGACCTTACTTTAGAAGAAAAGAACGCTTTAATCAAAGAAAAACCAGAATACGGCAGCATCGTATGTCGTTGTGAGATGATTACTGAAGGCGAGATCATGGATGCAATCAATCGTCCACTTGGTGCAAGAACTATGGATGGTGTAAAACGTAGAACTCGTGCAGGTATGGGTCGTTGCCAGGCAGGTTTCTGTACTCCTAGAACAATGGAAATTCTTTCAAGAGAGCTTGGTATTCCAATGACAGAAATCACCAAGAAGGGTGAAGGTTCCAATCTGTTAGTAGGAAAGATTAAAGAAGACTAGGATCAGTATTGAAAGAAAGTGAGGAATAATACTATGAAATCTTATGATGTCGTAATCGTAGGTGGAGGTCCTGCTGGTTTAGCTGCTGCAATCGCTGCTAAAAAAGAGGGCATCGACAGTATTTTAGTTATTGAAAGAGATAATCAGCTTGGTGGTATTTTAAATCAGTGTATCCATAACGGATTTGGTCTTCATACATTTAAAGAAGAGTTAACCGGTCCGGAATATGCAGCTCGTTTTATCGATCAGGCAGCTGAGTTAAATATCGAGTATAAGTTACATACAATGGTATGTGATATTTCTAAAGATAAAGTAGTAACCGTAATGAACCGCGAAGAAGGTATCGTTATGTATCAGGCAAAGGCAGTGATCTTAGCGATGGGATGTCGTGAACGTCCTCGTGGAGCCCTGAACATTCCTGGATATCGTCCAGCAGGTATCTACTCTGCAGGTACCGCACAGAGACTTGTTAACATGGAAGGTTTCATGCCGGGTAAAAAGGTTGTGATCTTAGGTTCTGGTGATATCGGACTGATCATGGCAAGACGTATGACATTTGAAGGTGCAGAAGTTAAGGTCGTAGCAGAAGTTATGCCTTACTCTGGCGGCTTAAAGAGAAATATCGTACAGTGTCTTGATGATTATGACATTCCACTGTTATTAAGCCATACCGTAATCGATATCGAAGGAAAAGACAGACTGACGGGCGTAGTGATCGCAGAAGTTGGTCCAGACAGAAAACCAATCCCTGGAACAGAAGTACATTACGATTGTGATACACTTCTTCTTTCCTGTGGTCTTATTCCTGAGAACGAATTATCAAAACAGGCAGACGTAGCAATGAACCCTGTGACAAACGGACCGTTAGTAGACGAAAGTCTTGAGACAAACATTGACGGTGTATTTGCCTGTGGTAATGTACTTCATGTACATGATCTTGTTGACTACGTTTCAGAAGAAGCAGCAACAGCAGGTAAGAATGCAGCTCTTTATGTAAAGAACAACTGTGGCAAAGATGCACAGAAATCTGATAAAGTAGTAGAAATTAAAGCAATCGATGGTGTTCGTTACACAGTACCAAGCACGATCCATGTAGATAACATGGCAGACCTTCTGACAGTACGTTTCCGTGTAGGCGGTGTATTTAAGAATAGCTATATCAGCGTATACTTAAATGATGAAAGAGTACAGCATCGTAGAAAACAGGTTATGGCTCCAGGCGAGATGGAACAGGTTATCTTAAAGAAGAAAGATCTCGAAGCGTACGAAGGTCTTGAGACCATCACTGTAAAGATTGAGGAGGAGTAGTATCATGGAAAAAAGAGACTTAACATGTATTGGATGTCCTCTTGGATGCCAGATTACAGTTACAATGGAAAACGGTGAAGTAACAGATGTAAAAGGTAATACTTGTCCTCGTGGAGATAAATATGCAAGAGAAGAAGTAACAAACCCAACACGTGTAGTTACATCAATCGTTAAGGTAGAAGGTGGAAACCTTGCCGCTGTATCCGTAAAGACAAAAGACGTTATTCCAAAAGGAAAGATTTTTGATATTCTTGATGAAATCAAACCGGTCGTAGTAAAAGCACCAGTTAAGATTGGTGATGTTATTGTTCCGAACGTAGCAGGAACAGGTGTTGATGTAATCGCAACAAAGAATATCCAAGCAGTATAAAAGGGTAAGCTTCTGATTTGCCACAGGCAAAGGAGACGCACCCTAAAAAAGAAGAGAACCTATATTTGTGACTCTATCACTGCGGGTTGAATATTCGCTTAAAGGCTCATATTCAATCCTCGCTCTAAGGCCACAAATATAGGTTCTCTTCTTTTTTAGGGTGCTGTCTTTGGCTGGTGGAGACAAATCAGAATTCATGTTGGAAGATTTGGGGATTCTTCAGAAGGTTGTTTTTTTATTTGTAAGTGGTAGATAGTCCGTATCTGGATTTTACCTCCAACCAGTGCCATAATAGTCCTATGATTATTAAATGTCTTAAAAGTTCAGTACTCAACTTTTAGGACTGGTTAGGAGGCATTTCCTATGAG
>NZ_VULP01000051.1:0-4351 GCF_009697165.1 Anaerobutyricum soehngenii
TTCCTAACAAGTTTTCCTATTCATCGCAATTATCCCAATTCGCAGTACTCCTGCTCCAGAGTATGTTAAAAAACATTCCAGCACAGTTTTCTACAATATCAATAATTATTCTCATTATAGCAAACCATCTTTGTTCACTCTTGGATAATCCTTTCATAAAACAGGGAAATATGACACTGATTTTTTGTCTTTCCATGATTCACAATAGAATCTGTAATATTTCTATAAATAAATGGTATTATTCCTATATTGTCTGTAAAATTTATCTTATAATAAAAGATAATCAGACATAAAAATCAAAGGAGAAGTGTACAAGATGATTGAAATTGCAAACTTAGAAGAATGGACAAAAAAATATTTCTCAGACCCTGAAAACCAGAAAAAAGCAGAAAAAGCCTGTGAGCGTTATGACCGTCTCATGGTAAAAAATATTAAGCGCCAGTTAAGTGGTGGAGCTGAAAAAATCTTTCTCAACGAAGAACCGGCAGACGACCCTGGTAAGTGCATGGAAAAGGCAAAATATGAAGTAATCCCATTTGCAAAAGTAGATGGAAAAAAGGGAAAAATAAAAATAAATATGCTCGACCAGATTGCTGAATTCGTCCCAGAATAATCTTTATTTGTAGATTTGTTGTAGACGAAAAAAGAAAAAATGCCGCATCTGGGATAAGGCATTTTTTCTTTTTTCTGTCTAATCTAAATCCACAGCTGGTAAGAATGGGAATTCTCCAGAATGTTATGGCTTTCCATGGAATTAAAGTCTAAAAGTAACAAAGATTTAATTTTGCCAGTAAATCTGCTCTCCTTTGATAAGCGGATATTTTATCAATTCTTTTTCATTAAGATTTTCTCCAAACATATCTACTGCAGATATCTGATGATTTTCATAAGTTGTATAATAATAAATTCCCTTATTTGTATTACAGCAGGATGTGTAGAGTGTAATTTCGAACTTTCCATCGGCAACTTCACAGCAGCCTCTCTGCTGATCTACTGATCCAAGAATATGAAAAAACTGACTGACACTTTCTTTTTCAGATGTTCCAGAGAATGAATTCATTTTAGTGAAAGCTACTTTTGCAAAACGGGAAGCTGAAGATAAATCTCCTGGAAGCCCTAATGCACCCATTCCTCTACTATATGCATTAAAGTTTAGTTTATCAGAGAAACGATTTTCCGGCTGTTTTGGGGAGAGGCCTACATAATTATTTAACTGGAACATTTGCTGTTCAAATGGAGGGTTATTTGTAAGAACTCCTACTGGATTATCATAAATATGCATACCATCTTTCATACATTCTACAGTGATTGCCTCATTTTCATCGGCAATGATCCAGTGAAGCTGTGCAGATGGAAGTTGTTCACTAAAAGGGGTACCTACAAGATTGATTTTATTTAAAACTTCTCTTGTTTCTTTTACAGATGCGCACTTACTTAAAATCCATGGAATAAATTCGAACTGTGCAACATTTTCTCTGCCTTCTTCTGCTTCTTGATAGACTGCATTTCCTACAAAGTTAAGGCCTGCCATTGCAAGTCCTTTCTCATTAACTGCGTCATAATATAATGGATAATCTCCAGCTACATGTGCCATTCCAATTATTGCATAATGGGATATTACTTCTCCCATATGTCTGAAATAAAACGGATAATTTCGTGGTGTTATAGTTATCTCATCTCCATATGAGAATTCATAATCTAATGTCCTGCCAAAATAAAAATCCTGCGTTTTGTATGTTGCTGCTGTACACATAAATTTTGCTCCTCCTTCTACTGATGCCAACTCCCTACCACCTAAAAGTAGTGAATTTCTGTACTTGGCTTGTTAAAGATATTATTTATAAAATTGATAAAATTATCTTGTTTAATTATTTCTTTTCTGACCTTTTAACTTTTATTATTGTCGCTAATTTTAATTTTTATCAGGGATATTTCTATGCGCCAATTTTCATGCTATCCACCATGTTCCATCTGAGTGTTGCTGTAAAGAACCAAGCTTCTCTGATAATAAATTCCCTTTAAAGTCTCTCTCTACTACTTTTTCATAATAGTTATATTCTTCGGTTTCACAATCATTTTCATCGTCCCAGCCTTCTTCTACCCAGGCAGAAAGATATACTTTTTGGTCTGCTATCATACTTACACTTTCATTAACACCCTTGGAAAATCTAAAACTTTCCGGATAATAGCTGACAAATTCCTCATCCTCACTTACAATGTAAACATCCTCTCCAATAATACGTAGATTATAAAGATCCACATCTTCTATATTAAGTTGTGTAATCATCTCTGGGATTTGATCTGGATAATATTTGAAAAGAGTAATTTTCCCACTATTATAATCTCCCTGTAAAAACCAAAAAGATTTCTTTAAACAAATAGGAGTTCCATATAACACATTTCTTTGTTTTTGAAATGGTTCATAAACTTTACCATTATTGTAATCATAAAAAGAAATAGTTGAACCTTGATACCCACCTTTTTTTGACCATTCAATCATATCGTGACATCCTCCCCCATCTGTAGATGTGTGGGCTTCCCATCCTCGGCAAGTTTGGTTCTCGTTCGATAACACTACCGTGCTAAGCATAAGCGAGCTATCCCCGTGTGTCCCACGGTTGTATTTGTTCTCTAAGGTCATGCAATTACCAGCCGCATTCCCTCATTTCTGATATTTATCGCCGCATTTACATCTCTGTCGTGATGGGTTCCACACTGCGGACAATCCCACTCTCTTAACGCAAGATTTTTCGTTTTAACATTCTTGTAACCACAAATAGAACAGGTCTGGCTGCTTGCAAAAAATCTACCCACCTTCACAAGCTTCTTACCCTGCTCCTCCAGTTTGTATCTCAAAAATGTTGTGAACATTCCCCAGCCGTTATCCGAAACAGATTTCCCAAAATTCAGTGACCGCGACATCGCTTTCATATCCAAATCTTCTATACATACGCAATCATAAGCATTGGTTATCTGTCTTGACTGCTTATGCAGAAAGTCTTTTCGTTGATTGGAAACCTTTTCGTGAAGTTTTGCTACCTTAAGCCTCTGCTTATTGCGATTGTTTGAACCTTTCTGCATTTTGGAAAGCTTACGTTGTTCTCTCGCTAATTTTTTCTCCGCATTCCTGTAATACCCCGGATAGGCAGGCTCCTTACCGTTGCTGTCACGATATAATTCATGCATGGAAAAATCCAGACCTAAAAACTTTTGCAACTCCTTTTCCTGTACTTGGTCTTCATACTCAAAAAGGATACTTGCATAGTATTTTCCGCTTGGTGTCTGACTTACGGTTACAGATTTTAGTCTATATTCACTTGGAACAGACCTGTGCTGTTTTAAGCGGACTTGTCCAATCTTAGGTAATTTCAAATATCCATTAGATAGAGTTATGTTCCCATTGATGCAGACCGTAGAATAGCTGTTTTTATTCCGCTTTTTTGATTTGAACCTTGGGAAACCTGTTTTCGGCTGTTTGAAAAAGTTCTGAAATGCCGTATCAAGATGCCTGAGTGATTGTTGTAATGCGATACTATCTGCTTCCTTTAAAAATCTGTATTCTTCCATTTTCTTCATTGCAGCCATTTCTTTTGCACAAATGGTATATGTTACGTTGGTCTTGTTCTCCTCATACTGCCGGATCTTTCTATCAAGCCAATGATTGTATACCATTCTCACACAGCCAAAAGTCTTAGCAAACAAAATTTTCTGTTCATCATTGGGATATATTCTGAATTTATATGCTCTGTTTGCCACCATGCCACTTCCTTTTCCTCGAAAATCCACCTGCGATACTTGAACACAAGCGCAAGATGCTAGTATAGTAAGAGTACTAAATGTGCGTTATTATCTAAATTTATTGTATTTTAATTTTTATTATTTGACTAAAGATATTATACTATGATTAGAACGCTCTATCAAGTAGGTAAGAGACGCAATTCATCTCCCACCTTAGAGGTCGGAGTCTTCTTACTGTAAAAGGATAAAAATCTCGATTTGTTGAACTAAGTATACCATAAACTTTTATCCTAAGAAATGTTCTAACTGCCCTTTTGCAGGCAAAATAAAAGAACTTGAACACCTTAATTTTAAAGGTTTTCAAGCTCCTAAAGTACAGGAGATGAGAGAATCGAACCCTGTGGGAACTCCTCACAATCCCCGTAAAATAAGCATTTCTTCGATTGAGTTTTGACTACATTTGACTACCTTTTGACAACATGGGTGTGGTCCTATGTCAAGATTTAGTACAAGTTAAAATGAGGTTTTCCTCATCTTAACTTGCCATCAGCAATTCGTCTTTCTGGATTCTACGATACAGTTCTTCATAATCATTTGGAGACATATAGTCACA
>NZ_VULP01000052.1:0-4138 GCF_009697165.1 Anaerobutyricum soehngenii
AATTTGGCATTAAAATTTCTTCTTTGTCTGGACATGATAATGGATCCTTTCTTTCATACTGGTTTAAGTATATCAGATTCATTAAAAACTGTCCGAAAAAGTGTCTTAATTTATGAGACCATTATACTAATCGTGTCTAATTTTTTTTGCAACATGGGAGAATCGCCCATATTCCGAACAAAATAAAAAATTCTTTTTGCATTTTAATAAAAACAAATTATTCTCCAAACACCTTCCTAATTAAATTAAAGAAAGGAGTTTTTATTTATGAATATTAAAATATCTCTCGATAAAACAGCATTTCAATGTAAACCAACCAGTAGTCAAACCGCTTTTATGAAAAAGAGGTTGCCTGAAGAAGAAGATTATTATGATATTAAAACCATTGCCGAATGCATAGGGAATCATGGACACTCATTTCTCCCTGCAACTTTTAATGGGATGGCAAGTAAACAAGAAAATTTTGAACAATGTCAATTATTCGGATTAGATTTTGACAATGAACCAGATTATGAAAAAATCAAACAGAAGTTAAAGAAGTATCATCTTCCAATCGTTTTCTCTTATCATACATTCAGTTCCACTCCAGAACATCCAAAGTATAGGATTATCTTATGCCATATTGTTCCAATTACAGAAAGATGGTTAGCCGATATGATTTTAAAAATGTTGAAAAAGATGTTTCCTGAAGCAGATAAACTCTGTTTTGAAACTGCCAGATTATTTTACGGTGGAAAAGGATTAATTGACTTCAATAATGTTGTCGAAGAAACAGGTGAAAATACATTTAATGTATATAACTTAGTACAATCTTTTGAAAAATTTTTGCATGAAGATGATAGAAAAAATTTTGCTAGAAATATAAAAACATTTGCTCGTAGATATGGAATTGGGTTAAGCGATAACCATTTTAATATTTTTTTTAAAGGAAATCCGGCATACATAATCACCCGTGAGGGTGTCACCTCTCCTTCTTACTATAAAAATGACGACCTAATAGGAAAGAATATTAAATATGAATTATATATTCCAAATATGTCTTCAAAAATTATTTTTTATGAGTTTAGCGAAGAGCAAAAAGAGAAAGAGGGGTTAAAAATATATGTAGATAAGAACGAGAAACCTAAAAAAATTGAGAAAGTAGCTGAGAATAAAATATGTAGCCTTTGTAGATTATGGAGAGAATTTACTAACGGCACTGGTGAGCGTTTAAATCATGATGATAAATTTTTGTTAGCAACAAACATTAGATTTATTACAGGATATCAAAAGCGATTCTTTGACGCACTAAAAAAACATTATCCTGATTCAAATTTATATGATTGGCGAAAACACTTCCATTTTATGGAAGAAAATAATTACAAACCGCAAAGATGTGAGGTATGTAAATATAGCAATACTTGCAATCATGGATATACTCTATTAGAAACCCTACGTAAAAAAAAATTTATTTTTCGTACTAAAAATTATGATTTTGTCTCTATAGATGAAAGCGTTAAACAAGTATCCCATGCATTGAAAACGGCTCTAAAAAATACAAAAAACCGAATTCACTTAATCCCCGGTCAAACCGGTATAGGAAAAACCACCCTATATATTAATTTAATCAAATCTTCGAGATTTAAAAAACCACTATTAATCGCAGTCCCTACAAGTAATTTAAAAAATGAGCTGAAAGAAAAGATAGGAAAAGATAAAGTATTAGACATCCCAGCTCTTAATGATTTGATGCTCGAACCTGCTACAAAGCAAACTCTAAAAAAATATTATGAAGAAGGAAATTTTGATGAGGCACGTGAAGCAATAGCAGAAATTTGTATGGAATTAGAAGCTTCTATAGATGATGAGTTCTTTTTATCAGGTGCTACAGAACGTCCCTCAGATGCTTTTAATAAGTATTTACACCCTGAAGATTATTTAGAAAAAACATCTAAATGTGTTATTATGACACATGCTCGTTTTCTTTCACTTCCAACTAAACTTTTGAAAAAATTTGAAATAATAATAGATGAAGACATTTTATACAATAGTATGCTCACAAGAGTAGGGTCTGTTAAAATTTCTACTCTTGAAAATGTCTTAAAAGAATCTAGGTTATCATATGAAGCCAGATTAGAGATAGAAAATTTATTAGATTTGCAAGAAGGAAAATGCTATAAGAAAGAAACCTACGGTCGTATCGAACTCGATATTGAAACAATAGAAAAATGCAAGGCTAACGACAATCTTACAGAATTTCTAAAGGCTGGATGCTATATGCGACAGAAAGACTGTATTAAATATCTTCCTCCGATTAAATTTCCCAAATGTAAGTTAATTATACTGTCTGCGACGTTAGATAATGTTATTTATGAATTATTCTTTCCTACAAGAGAATTCATTCTTCATGAAGTTAAGCAAGCAGCATATATGGGAAATGTAATCCAATATCCTGCATATTCTATGAGCCGAAATACGATAAAAAACATCATAAAATCCAATGATTTATCTTATTCAACTCCGACTATGTTATTCAAAAAGATTCTTTCTTACACTTATCACGTAACCTATGGCATTACTTTTAAAAAGTATGAAAAAGACCTACAATTAAAGAATACATTACATTTTGGTAATCTCGCCGGAACAGATTGTTATTCTGGAAAAAATGGAGTAATTATAGGTACTCCACATTTTCCAACATATCTATACGAATTGATTGCCTGTACTATTGATATATCGGAAAGCAGCACTAACTCATACAAAAACCGCCGTGTTAATTATAAAGGGGATCGTTTTCGTATGATGTCATATAAAAATGAGATTTTACAGCGAATCCAATTCTATCTAATTTCTTCAGAGTTGGAGCAAGCAGTTGGCAGATCACGATTACTACGAACAAACAGTACAGTATTTGTATTCTCTAATTTTCCTTGTGAACAAGCCGATTTTTGTGAATTTGATTATCTAAAAAATGCCGATGTCCAAAAACAGGACACCGACCAAAGACTATAATTAATACACTGTTTCCTTAAATAAAAAATACAGCAAAGAGCTTTTAATCTATCTCTATGCTGTATTTTTTATTTGCATAAACTACTTATTCCTAATATCGCTTTCCAGTTGACTTATCTGTACTGGATAAACTCAATTACTGCCTGCTTTGTTATCTTCCATCGACTTCCCACTTTAAAAGCCTGTATCTTTCCCGTATGTATTAAATCAATCAATGTATTTTTTCCAACTCTTAAAATATTTTGACATTCTTTAAATGTCATTATCTCTGGAATATACTCATACATAAATTAACACCTCTCTCATTTTATTTTTAAAAATGTGTTTACTACTGTTTAAAACGGTTTCATTCTTTCTTTTACAGATTAATTTTAAATTCTGTATAATAAATATTTTTGCATATAAAAACAGGAAGAACCCTTATAAAGATTCTTCCCATTATACCCTTATTCCATGCTACTTATTAAATCAATATTAGCTTTTTCATATTTGTTAAGAACACTTTCATCAAAATCACTTGGCTTTACCGTTCCTTTATACCAGCTTTTTGATTCAAAGTAATCTTGTAAATCTGCACTATCAAACATTCTCCCATGTCGTGCATATATTTCATTTTTAGCCAGTCTACGGTCTGCATCGCTGAGATTTTCTACTTCTTTTTCTGTAATGTATCTGGAATCACTACCCTCTAATATATAATCACCATCTACGGAAGAATCTTGTTCTTCGTCTGCAATATATTCTGAATCACTAGCAACCGAAAATGCTGTACTCTCTTCTGTAGCATATCCTGAATCAACACCTGCTAAAAGTTCCGAATTTTCCTCTTCGTCCAAATCATCATCTTCTCCTGCCATCTCTGCTATTTTTTGTTTAATTCTCATTGCTTCTGACTGTGTACTATGTTTGGCAGTCTTCTCTCCGCTTGAACCACCACATTTAGAAAGGCATATTGAAACTATAGCTAGTGCCATAAAAAATTTCATACTTGTTTTCATAAAACTTTCCCCTATCAAAAATAGGTACTGTAAAGTTTTACAGTCCTATTTTTGTTTAAAACCTTATATTTTCAAGGATTTCATCACTTTTTACGAATAAAAAAGCAATGACCCCCTTTTTCATGTATAATGTAAGTGACCAAACTCAA
>NZ_VULP01000053.1:0-3960 GCF_009697165.1 Anaerobutyricum soehngenii
ACAACTAAGTAAAAGTCAGCCGCCCGTTTTCGGGCGGCGAATCCACCATTATCTATGACAGGCAGTTAAGCAATCTGATGACAATTCGTGTGAGCAGTCTGGTGACAGCTCATGAAATCATTAACAATTAATTCGTTCAACGGTATCTACCGTTACTTTACATTTTAGCTTTTTGCCTCTTACCTTTGCAGTAATGGTGCATTTGCCAGGGCTTAAAGCTTTTACAACTCCCTTTTTATTTACCTTTGCAATCTTTTTATTACTGCTTTTCCATGTTACTTTCTTTTTAGTTCCAATTACTCGTAGCTTTACAGTTTTTTCTTGAATCAGTGTAATGGCAGTTTTATTCAGTCTCATTCTTGGAGTTGCATTAACAGCTTTTCCCGGAAAAAGAAGGGAAAATAGCAGGCAAAGAGTAATGGCAATGCTCAGCATGGAAATAACAGACCGCTTTGTGGATTTTTTAAAATATGTATTCATAAAGTGACCTCCATTCTTAATAATGTATCATTAGAGTCTTTACTGTATTTGCTCATAGAGTTTCCGGGTCAAAAAAAGCGCCTTTTTGTACATTACAAAAAGACGCTTAAAAAATCAGCTTCATCACACCACGAAAACCAGACAAAAGCATTCGCCCAATTTTAAAAAATAGAATAGATGTTGTATTGAGAATTGTCAAATAGATCATATCCGGCACCTCCTCTTAATTAATTGTAACATAGAAAAGAGAAGGTGGTCAATGATATTGCTTTATAATGACACAGTAAATATAGTTCCGTATCCAGGTTTACTTTTTACAGAGATATTTCCATTGTGAATATCTACAATAAAACGGACCATAGAAAGTCCAAGTCCAAAACCTTCCCCGGCGCTCCTGCTTTTATCAACTCGATAAAAACGATTCCATATTTTATCAAGATGTTCTTTTTTGATACCGATTCCATTATCTTTGATGATAATATCAGTGTTTTCTTGGTTTTTTATAAGATTAACCCAGACACATCCACCATTGATACCATAATTGATCGCATTTTCTATAAGATTATAAATCATACGCATTAGGAGCATCGTGTCTCCTTGAATAATATATGATTCATTTTGGGGGATATATTCAAATAAAAGAGAAATATTTTTATAAGCTGCCTTTTGTTGAAGTTCTTCTATGACAGATTCTATTAAAAGAGTAAGGTCTACTTCTTCTTTTTGAGGCTTAAAACTATGCTTATCTGTGCGGGATATAGTAAGAAGCTGAGAAACTAGCTGACCAATGTAGGTTGTTTTTTTATAAATAATCTCAATTTCTTCCCGAACACTATCGGTGAGCTTTAGTTCATCAAGGCAATATTCACAGTGGCTTTGTATTACTGAAATTGGTGTTCTTAGTTCATGAGCTGCATCGGATGTGAATTGTTTCTCTTTTTCAAAAGACTTTTCCAGTTTAGCAATCATAGAATTAAATGCATCAGACAAGTAAGAAAATTCATCATGAGTGTTTGATGTTTCAATACGTTTTGAAAGATTGACGGAAAAAGATATCTCTTTTGCCATATCACTGATCGTATAAATTGGTTGTAACGCTTTTTTTAATATATGGTAGCCGACAAAGGCGGAGATGAAAACAGTAATAGGGAAAAGAACAGCAAAAATCCATAGCATATTATAAAGAATTCTTGACCAATGTCCATAAGAAGCGATGCTTCGAATCCATATGGAATCTTCCGGAGATTCTTCATAACAATAGTCATATACTAACCAGATGTTTTTATCAGATTTTATCTGTCGTATCTTATTCTTGATAAATGGAACTTTATCAGGAAAATCTTCTGGCGAAACACCATTTATAAAAGAACTGTTTTTATCATATAAACTGATAGAAACATTATCGTCATAGAATTTTGTCCAATCTGCATTATATAAAATATCATTCCTGCTAGACTTATCATATAAACTTTCCAGCATATCAGCGGATTCATCTTTTAGTTCTTCCTGAAGATCATGGACACTGTAGCTTTTAGAAAGAAAATAAATATAAAAAAATACGAGAGCCAAAATAAGAGAAAACACAAGAGTATACCAAAAGGTGATTCGGAATTTTATTGATAGTTTTGAAGTTTTCATATTTATTCTCCTAAACAATATCCTTTACCATATACAGTGTGAATTAATTTTTTTTCATAATTGGAGTCAATTTTTTTTCGGAGATAACGGATATAGACATCAATAATATTAGAACCTCCCTCAAAAGTACTGTCCCAGCCTCGTTGTTCAAGCTGATCACGTGAAAGAACATGTCCGGGATTGCGCATCATATATTGCAGTAATTTATATTCTTTTGTAGTAAGGGAAATTTCCTTACCATTACGGCTGACTTTTTTCTTTTTCGTATCCATTACAAGGTCTTCATAAATAAGAATGTCGCTTGGATCTGCTGCTATATTTCTTCGAAGTAAAACTCGAAGTCTGGCCTGCAGTTCTTCAAAAGCAAACGGTTTGATTAAATAATCGTCTGCACCGGAATCTAATCCATTTACTCGTTCTTCAATAGAACTTTTTGCAGTCAGTAAAAGAACAGGTGTAGTCTTTTTTTGGTTTCTCAACCATTTTAAAAGAGTGATTCCATCTATTTTAGGAAGCATAATATCAAGTAAAATAATATCATAAGTATAGGTATTCAGATAATCTTTAGCAACTTCGCCATCCATACAAACATCGATAGTGTAGTCTTTTTGCAACCGTTTTTTTAAAATATTACACAAATCTTTTTCATCTTCAACAATTAACATCCTCATAGATTTATACTCCTTTCTTAACTTGATCATCTGTCATTTTTAAATATGTTTTTTAATGATTTTCTCATTTTTTTTGAGTATAATCAAGATATAAAATAAAGTAAGTTATTCAATAAAATCTTAAAAGATTACAAAAATTATGCAAAATGAAAGGAGAAAATTATGAGAAAAAGAATGTGTTTATTCCCTGGTATGGCAGTTGTATTGTTATTTACTATTTTGTTTGCGGCAGGTTATACCACTCCTGCAATTGGAAATGTTAGTACTGTGCAGGCAGCTACAAAGAAAAAAGACATTTCAAGAGAGGGAAAAAAGAAACGTAGTATTATTAAAGGAAAGATATTTGAACTAGAAGTAGATAAGCCAGAGTCTGTTAAAGATAAAAATCTGACTTGGAGTATTAAAGATTCTTCTATTGTAACATTTGCCGGAAAAGAAAGACATGATGATGACATTAAATTTAAAGCACTGAAAGCAGGCACAACAAAAATTACTTGTCGAAATACAAAAACCGATAAAAAAATTAATTTTAAGATTACAGTGAAAAATGTAAAAAAAACAACAAAGGCATCTTCCCAAAACAAAACGATTTGTGCAAAAGGCTCTCTGAAACGTAGTATAAGAGTAAATGATGAGTTGGAACTTGAAGTTAAGAAAACAAAAGGAAAAGGAGTAAAAGACCGTCAGTTAAAATGGACAGTAGAAGATTCTACGATTCTTGCATTCGAAGATATGGATGATGGAATATATGATGATGAAATGGAATTTGTTGGGATGAAACCTGGAAAGACAACAGTTACGTGTACAAATACAGCAAATAAAGAAAAAGTAACATTTACGATTACTGTAAAATAATATTCATATCAGCAAAATAAATATGGTATGCAGCATAAATGGCAGGGAATTCTTATATGATATAGAATCCCTGCCATTGTTGTAAACTTCTTTACACTTTTTAACAGGTGTCTTGTCAGATGTAAACTTTGGTGTTATAATGGACAGAAATTTGGAAAAAATCAGAAGGGGGTCTTTAAAGGCCATACCTTGGTAGTGTAAAGTAGCCTATGAAAAAATGGAGCTGAAAAAAAGGCTCCATCGGAACCTTGAAAATTGCAGATATGTTAGCTTTCGGCAGCGTACGCCACCCTTGACGGCACACCAAAACAATGCT
>NZ_VULP01000054.1:0-3507 GCF_009697165.1 Anaerobutyricum soehngenii
CACAACTAAGTAAAAGTCAGCCGCCCGTTTTCGGGCGGCGAATCCACCATTATCTATGACAGGCAGTTAAGCAATCTGATGACAATTCGTGTGAGCAGTCTGGTGACAGCTCATGAAATCATTAACACCAAACGTTCTCGCAAGTCTTCATCAATGTAGCTTTTATCACCATCTGTCCGAATTGATAATTTCACTATGTAAGGTTTATAATGCTTTAAAATTTTATCCATCGCATCTACATCTCCTTCCGTAGCTGCCTTAATCGTTTCAAAAGGTAATAATCTTTCTTCATTTTTTCTTGAATCTTTTTGCATTGTAACTATTCCTCCATTCCTCTTTTCTCCAGTTCACTTTTCATCAATTTAAGTGCTTTTTTCTTATGCTCATGTATTGTACTGTTTACTACACACATTATTCTGGCAATTTCTGTATCGCTCATACCCAAGAAAAATGAAAGTAATATAACATCTCTTTTCTTTTGTGATAACAGATGTAATACTTCAGCAAGTAAATCACTTTTTATCCCTATGTCATATTCCAATACTTTAAACAGATGATCATCTGATCTGTATTCATCTGATACATAAAGTTCATCAGATTCTTCCGATGATAAATTCTCAATAGATTTCTCATGTTTTTGCAAATAATTTACATAACGATAATAGTCAACTGCTTCACCTCGCAAAATTTTATAACAGTATGCCTGAAATTGAATTTGAATTTTTCTTTTGTAAGAAGGTGATTGCTCCATTAAGGCTCACCCCCTTCCTACAAAAAGCAACGATTTCCCCCTTTCATTCTTTATCCCGAATGGGACCCCCTGTTTTTTCGGTTCTTTTTGTAAAAAATTATTTTTTTGCAAAAAAAGACGTTCTGTGTTTGCAGAACGCCATAAATATTTTAACATAGTATTTATTTTTTAAATAGTAATAATTACATAATATATATTATTAGATTTTTTTATTAAAATATATATTTTTTCATTTCATAAGCATTAGTTATTTCTAGTATTTTTTTTATTATCTTTCTTGTTAATTTCTTTATAAATATTTCAATTTTTAGATAATTAAAATTACATCTAACTCTCTATTTATTCGCACACGGTAACCTATGCGTACCTTGACAAAAAAGCCGCCCTTTCGGACCAATGTCATTTAGATAAGACATTGCCCTTCGGACGGCTCATTTTATTTTTTTGATTTTATCTTCGTTCTTAATTCTTTCGGCAATTCATTCGACCATGGTAGCAGTCTGTCCAATTCTTCTGGTTTTGGAAATGCTCCTGTCTGAAGCAGTTTTTCCAATACATATGTTAAATATAGATATGGTTTTAATCCACTTAAAAGTGCTGTCTCTACTATACTGTAAACAATGGCGCTTGCATCTGCTCCACGGATACTTTTGGCAAACAGCCAGTTACGGCGGCCTACTGCAAAGTTTTTGATTGCACGTTCTGCACTGTTATTATCAATGCTCAAATGACCATCTTCCAGGTACCTTCTAAGATATACTTCCTGATTTAATGTGTATAAAACTGCATCTCCTATGAGGGAAGACCGGTCTATGGAAGCTTCCATGGAATGCAGCCACTCAAATAAAGCATCTACTACGAGACGTGATTGTTTGTGACGTTCTTTATATCGTTCTTCTGGTGTTTTATCCCTGATCAGTTCCTCTACTTCGTACAGTATCCCGATTCTTGTCAGTGCCTGATGGGCTACCGTCTCTTTTAATTCTTACCCTTACAACTTACCCTTTCTTGCACTAAAATTCATTCTAGCCAAAATAGTGTTAAAATTCTCATCTAATCTAGGGTAAGGAATATTTTAATATAGTCCATACATTATAAAAAATATAAATCCCTCTTTACAAAACCACCTTCTAGGTGGTATAATCGACTTAAAAATAAATATAAATAAAAAGGAGGTATTCACAATGGCAACATTAGACGAGAAAAACACTTATTATATTGATTATGGTACAGGCGCAGGAAATTTTGAATTCACTGGTACATTAGAAGAAGCTATGGAAGAAGCTAATAAGGGATTATGTTACACACAAGTTCCAGTTTCTATTTCTATAAAAGATGGATGCGATGATATTGCTTATCTCCCTTGGTATGGAATTGAAGCATCAGAAGATGACGTAATAACAGCTAGTTTTGGTAAATTTGGATTTTATGGTGAATGGAGGATTAATGAATGATTACTTATGACCTATTTACAAAATTATACGGTGAAGCAAAAACATATGACTCTTTAGAATTATATATTTCGGAACGAGGTTGGCAGGACTGGATGGACGACTTTGATATTGAAACCGTTACTGCTATCTTGAAAAAAATATATGAATATTCAATAGAATCTCTTCAAGATATTAGAACAAAATTAAATTATTCCCGTATCGGGTTATCCAGAGCTTATTACATCCCATTAAGAACTCTTGAAAACTGGGATAATAAACAAAATATGCCAGAATATGTTGAAGTTCTCATTAAATATACATTTTTCATAAAGGAGATGACAAAAGATGAATCCATTACAGAATAGAATAGATTTTTGCGTTATTATTTCTGTTGACGGAGCAAATCCTAATGGTGATCCAGCAACAATGTCATGGTATCCAAGAGTATTATATGATGGACATGGTGAAATCTCAGATGTTTGTTTAAAAAGAAAAATAAGAAACCGTTTACAAGATATGGGTGAAGAAATATTTGTTCAAGAAGATAGTAGGATTGATGACGGTTATAGAAGTTTAAAAGAAAGAATCTTGAACTTTGATGATTTTAAAAATGAATATAGAAATAAAAAACCTGATTTTAAAAAAATTTATGATTCTACTTGCAAAAAATGGATAGATATCAGGACATTTGGACAAGTATTTCCCTTTAAAGGGGCTGGTAATAATTTATCTACTAATGTTAGAGGGTGCATGTCTTTATGGGGTGCTACAAGCTTAGATGTTATTGATGTTCAAGAAATTATAAGTATTAAATCTACAAACTTAAATGAAACAGAAGAGGGACGTAAAGATAGTGCAAGCTTTTTCCATCGTTATATGGTGCATAAAGCTGCTTATGTTACTTATGGTTCTATTTACTGTCAATTAGCAGAAAAAAATAATTTCACAGAAGAAGATGCTGAAAAAATACATCAAGCACTAATCACTCTTTTTGAAGGAGGTGCTGCTGCTATGAGACCAGCAGGAACAATGAATGTTCAAAAAGTATATTGGTGGAAACATAATTGCAAGACGGGACAATATCCTCAAATTAAAGTTTTTAAAACACTTGATATTCAGCCACAAAAAGAATATCCATTTTTTACTGTAACGGAAACACCATTACCAGATTTAACTCCAGAAGTTTATACTCTATATGAATATTCCTGTGCGGTAACACCGCAAATCCGGCAGACGGGAAACCGTCTGTCCGGGCTTGCGGGAACCGCTTATGCGAGTTTACTCGCGTAATGCTTTATCCAAGCCATATACCTCTCGCATTGA
>NZ_VULP01000055.1:0-2972 GCF_009697165.1 Anaerobutyricum soehngenii
TGTTAATGATTTCATGAGCTGTCACCAGACTGCTCACACGAATTGTCATCAGATTGCTTAACTGCCTGTCATAGATAATGGTGGATTCGCCGCCCGAAAACGGGCGGCTGACTTTTACTTAGTTGTGACCGTGAGCATTTCATGCTCTACTACAAACTTGATCATATAGTCATCGACCAGACGTCTCTGCTGTTGGAAGGCATACATCAGTGCCTTTTCGCAGATCCGGTTGATCATACGGGGAATTCCGGCAGATGCCTTGTGGATCTCATCCACTGCTTTTTCAGTAAAAACCTCCTGAGAACATCCAGAATACGCCATATGACTTCCGATGTACTGTTCTGTTTCCGATCTGTCCAGATGTGGAAGCGTACAATACATATCGATTCTCTGGCGAATAGCAGCGTAACGCTGTAACTTCAGTTTGTTTTCCCAAAGTTCTGTCTGCCCGACAAGGACTACTGCCATGGGACTGACAGAATCAAATTTGTAATTCAAAAGAAATCGGAATTCTTCCAGCGTTTCTTTTTCCAATAGATGAGCTTCATCAAGGATACAGACAACTTTCTTGTGCTGTACTCCACGGATGATTTCAATTTCCTGCTGTAGCTGGCGTTTGGAATCTCCCCGATAAAACCTTGATTCCAGACCGAGCTGATCCAGCAGCCCCTTATAAAACCATCTTGGAGTCAGCTTTGAGTCTGAAAGATAAAGAACGATGTAATCCTCTTTAGGAAGCTCTGAGTAAAACCGGCGGATCAGCGTTGATTTCCCACATCCGGAATCAGCGGTTACAACCGCAAACATCTGGCGGTCTGCCACATAGGATAAACGCCCTAATGTCTCGCGAAAAGCAGATGATTCATACAGCTTTTCAGGCGGAACATCACGGACAAAGGGTGTGTGTTCCATACCGAAGAATGCCTCATACATTGTCATTCGCCTCCTTCCGATAGGATGCAAATGAAATCGCGTCAGCTATCTGACGCTGTGTCTGTGCATGGCGGTTTTCTAAAGCATCAAGAAAACGGGATGTGCTCGGTTTCTGTTCCTGCATGGATGCCGGTAATACGGGACGTTTGTCACAGTATGAGCTGATTTTTATAGGCTGTGCTGTAAAAGGTTCATAGCCTGGATAAGAAACCGTGATCGTTTCAGGCGCGGCAGGGTCATAAGAAATTTCAACTTTATGCCCAATCAGTGATGGTTTTGTCTCGTATTTTATTCCGCGGAAACTGATACATCCGCCTTTGTCAACTTTGCGTTCTTCGTGATGAAGGAAAGCTTCCGCTACGACTGAAACATCCAGGAAAGTGAGCGGGCGGCTGTCGCGGTTCCACTCCTGAAGAGGTGTGATCCCTTCTTCCGGGACCGCAGCTCCAAGGCTTTCATAGTACTCACTGATCCCTTCATGAGATTTCTTGTGATAATACTCGTCTGCGAAGATCTCCCAGAGACGGTTTAATTCATCCAGGCTTTTGATACCCTTCAGCTTCGATTCGCGGATAAAATCATCCACGACCTGGTGGAACTTTTCGATCTTGCCTTTGCTTTTTCCGCTTCTCGGCTTTGCATGAATGACACGGATGCCGAGTTTGGAAAGGGAAAAACGGATTTGCTTTGCGATATACTGTGATCCGTTATCAAAGTAACAGGCATCAAAAGTTCCGTGACGCAGGATCGCCTGGTGAAAGGTATCCTCGATGATCGCTTCTTCCTGATTATCATAGAACCGGGAGAATAGCAGCCGTCTGGAATGGTCATCAATAGCCGAGGACAGATAGGTCTGTACTTTGGCACCGTTTTTTCCAATAGGAAGTTTGGGACCATACTTGATATCTCCCTGGATCAGCATCATGCGGTGTGGTTTGCAGAAGCGTTTCGATGAACTCTCACGGGCTTCTCTGTACATCTGCATATGTTCACGGCCAAACCCTGCTTTATAAAGATGTCTTTCCAGGGTTGGGCGTTTTAATACCCCCGGTGCTACAAAGCCTTCTGCTTCCAGAATGAAGATGATCTGTGCAACAGACCGTTCCGGGACCTCTTTCCTGAGCTGGATTGCCTGTTCCAGAAGAAAATCGAAATTGTCCGGAAGTCTCTGGGATCTGTGTTTTTGCCGGTCTGCCGGTTTGAGTCCAGAGAACTGGCTTTCTGCATATGCTTTCTCGTAACGATAAAGAGAGCGGACGGAGATGTTATTCTCCTGTGCAATCTGCCTGCGCAGCTGCAGACGTTTTGCGTCATCCATATCTTCCCTGAGAAGGGGAGATATAAGCTGAAAGCGTTTGAGTGCTTCCTGTTCCTGCCACTGTTGTTTCATAAGATTTTTGCTTGTATTCATAGTATAGCGACCTCCTTTGAGACCACTATACAGAAGCAGCCGGTGACAGACGAACCAAAGTAGGTGCACAGTGCTACCAGGGGATCGGCACCAGGAATCCCCCGCTGTTATAGATCAGGCGGAGAATGATCTCCAGCCAGCTTTGATATTTTTTTCGTATAGCTTCGAGCAGTGAACCTTTGGAGAAGAGGACTCCTTCCCCAAGTCTGAAGATACTGTAGCCGGCACTTCTAAGGTAGCCTTCTATGTTGGTCAGATTGACCTGCAACCACAGGAGCCAGCGCTGCATGGTCTGCATGGACGGATAGTCCTCGGAATCAGCATCTTCAGGAGTGACAACTCCATCAAGAACTCCTGATATAACCTCAGTTTCATAATGCTTATACGGGGAGAGGCAATCCGGAAGTTCATTATGATAGGAATGGCAGTTTTTACATCTGAAACGTCGTATCATCAGACGCTCCTTACGTCCGCCTTCTTTCCTTCGGATACGTACGCGTGAATCCCGGTAGGCAAGAATCCCCTGACATCTGGGACATATATGGCTGGTCACACTGCTCTCAACAAAAAACACCTGAATTCCCCTTGAGGGTTAACGTATAGTCTGATATAATAACCATGGTTTTAG
>NZ_VULP01000056.1:0-2752 GCF_009697165.1 Anaerobutyricum soehngenii
GTATACGGTAAAACATGAGTACCCTAAATAAAAAAGACACTGATTTCTCAGCGCTCTTTTTTATTCTCCATCTTGCATATATCTGGTATTGATTCTGACCATGGCAACAAATCATCTATAAAGCTATAATCCGTATCTTCTTCATGCTCCATCATTTCTGTCAGCAGAAATTCCAAATACCGAAATGGATTTAGTCCGTTTGCCTTTGCTGTTTCTACTATACTGTAAACTAATGCACTGGCTTTTGCTCCGTTTATTGTATCTATCAGTCTCCATGTATGTTTATGCATACAGAAATTCCGTAACGCTGATTCGGTCGCATTATTATCTATTGGAACATTTCCATGGTTCAAAAATTCACGGAACTGTTTTTCGTGATTCAGGTAGTAGTTTACTCCCTTCATCGTCTTTCCTCCTTCTGGAACCATTTTTTCATCCCGTACTTTTTTTAGCCACGAAAACAAAGCTTCTACTAATGGTCTTACCAGAAGCTGTCGTTTTCTGTATCTTTCTTCGGCAGAGAGTTCTGCAAGTTGGTTATCCATGTGATAAATCCCGGCTATCCGTTCCAGTGCCTCGTGGGCAACCGTTCCTTTTGCTTTATCCCTCTGCTCTTTCGGTATTGCCTTTAGTGCTTCGGCAAAATACCGGCGGGCATGGGCATGACAGAACGCAAATGTGATATCCGGGTTCTCCCTGTCCATTTTTTCATATACCGCATAAGCATCACATTCACAGACTCCATGAAAGCCTTTCAGAAACTTTTGGGGATGTTCTGCTTTCCGGGTCTTTTGATATTCATAAAGAATGATCACCCGGTCCGTATGATACTTTCCTGAACGGTACACCCACATGAAACTCTTGCTGTTTGCCGGGCGTCCGTCTTTTGTGACTTCTACTGGAGTTTCATCCTGCTGTATCACGTCATACTCAAGCAGTAGCTCATGTAAACGGTAATACACAGGACTTAGATATCTCTCGCTGCACCGGATCACCCAGTTGGCCATTACCTGTTTAGAGATATTCACACCATTTCTTTTGAAATCTGTGGCAATCCTGTCAAGGGGCATACCATTTACATATTTTGCGTTCATGATACTTGCAACAAGGGAAGGGGTAGCGATACTGTTCCTTAAAAGACTTTTTGGTCGGAAAGCCTTTACGATCTTATCCGTTGTTTTTCCTGCGTAAACACAGACATGATGTTCTTCTACTGTATATTTAGCTGGCTCTACTTTTACCCGCATATACGTCTCGTCTGGAAGCTGTTTCCAACCGTTCTCTCCGAAGATATCTGTAAGTTCTTCCTTTGATAATGTATGGGAGATGGTCTCTACCGGCAGGGAGGAAAGGTCTTCTTTTCTCTTTCCCTTTTTCTTCGTGCGTTTCACTACTGCCTGGATAACGTCTTCTTCTACCGGTTCCACGACATAGATATTTTCGAGCAGGGCTTCTGCCTCATTAAAGGTAAAGCATAGCTGTCCATCTATCACATCCAGTTTTTCAGACTTCCGGCCATACCGATGATTCTGGGCAACAGCAAGCTGTTCTGCCAGACGGTCCAGTTTCCCGTTCATTTCTATCATCTGCTCCTGCAGTTTCAGAAAAAGTGTGATGAGAACTTCTTTACTACATTGATTCAATTCGTCCCTGCTAAATATCTCTGCCATGTGCTCTTTCCTTTCTAAGAAGTATTATACCTTAAAAAAGAAGAAAAAGCGAATCGCCTAAATGAGCGTATCCGTCATTTTTACTATAGAAAAAAGCTAGAGATTCTTTAAAAAACTAGCTGTTTTTTTAGTTTTTTAAAGAGTTATCCACAGATTTCTGGGTACAGCTTTCCATGGCAGAGAAAGGATAGGCCCCTTTGTGGACAGCTGGTTTTTATCCACAAAAATGAAAGATTTATTTTCTACATAATGCACAATCATAAAAGATATTTTGGTGGTGCGGTCAGTTCCTTTATCCTTTTCTTTGGCATGATAGATAATCCCTCCATCAGCCATTTGAACTGCTGCGGCGTGATCTCCTTAAGTTCATCTTCAGAACGAGGCCATTGAAAACGGCTGTCTGTAGAAAGCCGTTTGTAAACAAGACAAAATCCGTCTCCTTCAAAAACAAGCCCTTTTATCCTGTCCGTCCTGCGGCCACAGAATAAGAAAAGGACATTTTTCTCGTAAGGGTCACATCCAAAAGCTTCCCGTATCATTGCAGTAAGACCAGGGATTCCTTTTCGGAGATCTGTATAACCTACTTTCAAAAATATCCTTTTAAATCCAGTTGCGTCATTAAACATGAATCAGTCCCCGTATTTTTCTTAATAGTTCCTCCGAAGCAGTATTAGCAATCTCTACGGTCAGATTTTCTGAACGGATAATCACATCCGGTCTGAAAGTAGGTGTTTCTATCTCTGATGTGACAGGACGGATCTCGACAAATGCTGGAGGGGAATTTTTTTCTTCCTTAACATCAGGAACAAGTGCAGAAGAGACAGGAGAAGAGCTTTGAGATTCCATCTGCTGGTAAGCTTCCTGCCGGAGAATCCTCTGCCAGTAAAAGAATTGTTTATCGGAGATACCATTGGCTTTGCACCATGTGGTTTTTGGCATACCACTTGCAAGACATTCATTGATGATAGCTGTCCATTGTTCACAGCGTACTTTGTGTGTGATTTTATCCATAACATAACCTCCTGGGGTTATTATCTCATAGGAAAAGAGTTGTGTCATGGTACTCATGATTTACCGTGTAC
>NZ_VULP01000057.1:0-2703 GCF_009697165.1 Anaerobutyricum soehngenii
TAAGTGCGCTTTTTCAGCAGTACAAGTGCTGTAACGGTAGCCAAAGCAAGCAGATTCTGCTGAAAATGCACACAAAAAGTCCGTCGGCAGTTACGGTCGTTAGACCGTTACTGCGACGGAACCTTCTCTTTATGCCTGGTTTAATATTGCAACGAATATGGATCCGTATGTGAATACGGCGGGAATTAAAATAGCAATTGTAAATGAAGACAGTGGGGCAGATAATGAAAAGCTGTCATTGAATGCGGGTAATACCATTGCAAGTAATTTAAAAGAGAATGATAAGCTGGGATGGACGTTTGTTGCACGTCAAGAGGCAATAAAGGGTGTAAAGTCAGGGGAATATTATGCAGCGATCATAATTCCGGAAGATTTCAGCAGCTCCCTGCTTAGTGTTTTATCTGGAAAAATAGAAGCTCCTCAGTTGGGTTATTATATTAATGAGAAAAAGAACGCGATAGCCCCAAAGTTTACGGATACGGGGGCAACAACTGTACAGCAGGAGATTAATGATACATTTTCTTCTGTAGCAGCGCAGACTATTTCAGAAATTGTGCAGGGTTCGGCAAAAGATCTGACAGGCGATGTGAATCAATTAAACATTAAGATGGATAGTAATCTTGCAGAAGTAAAGAAAAATATTGCGCAATATCAGAAAGTGTTGAAGAATTTCCAGAATACAACAGAACAATCGTCTTCTTTAATCAATGATACAGTAAAAACATTAGATGAAGTAAAAACTGCAGCAAATTCCGGAAATAAAGCATTATCGGATACCTCCTCTCTTTTGCAAAAAAGCAGATCATATGCAGGAGATTTTTCCAGTACATTTAGTGAGAATCTTTCAGATGGAAAAACAGTCTTTGGAGACATTTATCAATTGGTTTCAGAACAATTAGGTGATTTTGAAGCGAAAGCCGGAAAGGCAGATACAACGATAAAAAGCGGCATTGATTCGATTGAAGATTTAACAGAGAAAAATGCGCAGATTTTAAATCACCTTTCAGAATTAAATACAAACTTAAATGGGGATGATCAGCTTTTAACGACAGTGAATGAAGAAATTTCTAAATTACAAAAGCAGAATGCTTCTTTGCAGGAATTACTTACTTCTTTAAAATCTAGAAGCGCCAGACTGGAAAGCGCATTAAAAACGGCAAAAGATACAACAAAAGAGTTAAAAACATTATCCTCTAAAAATAAAAAAGCATTAAATCAATATACAGATCGTTTGAATGAGACAATTTTACCAGGTATCAATAATTCACTGGATAGTCTTTCGGCATTAAGTGGAACATTATCGTCTACCTTATTAAATATTTCACCAACAATTGACCAGATGAAGTTAATTTTAAAACAATTGGGCGCTAGTTTAACGGACACATCCTCTGCACTTACGGATACAAGTAGGGTTTTGGTGACACTTGATAAAGAACTTGGAAATATTAGTTCAGATTTAAAAGCATTACAAAGTTCGGATGCTTATGAAAAAATACTTTCTTTAAGAGGTCTTGATGCGGATTCTATTTCTGACTTTATGTCTTCTCCGGTAGAAATTAAGTCAGAGACAATGTATTCTGTAAAAAATTATGGTTCAGGTATGACACCGTTTTATACGAATCTTGCCTTATGGGTTGGTGGTTTGATTCTTGTTTCTATTTTTAAACAGGAAGTGGATAAAGATGATCAAGTGCATCATTTTAGCCCGACAAGTGCGTATATGGGACGATGGCTGTTATATGCTGCGGTAGGACTTGTTCAGGGATGCATCGTATGTATTGGGGACATTATATTATTGGGAGTGCAATGCGTTCATCCGCTTTTATTTATCATTGCGGGTATGTTTTGTTCTTTTGTATATGTCAGTTTAATTTATGCGATGGCGATTACGTTAAAGCATATAGGAAAAGCACTTTGTGTTCTTTTTATTATTCTGCAGATTCCAGGTTCTTCCGGAACATTTCCAATAGAAATGACTCCAGGATTTTTCCAGGTTCTGCATCCGTTACTTCCGTTTACTTATGGAATTAATGCAATGAGAGAATGTATTGCTGGAATGTACAGTAACTACTATATAAAGAATCTGCTGATTCTGGCAATATTTATACCGATTGCTTTTTTTATTGGACTTGTGCTTCGCCCGCTGCTTATGAATCTCAACCATTTATTTGATAAAAAACTTGCAGAGACAGATTTAATGTTATGTGAAACAGAAACAGGTGTAAATGAAAAAGGAAATCTTTCTGTAATGTTAAAAGTTCTTATGCGGGACGAAAAGCTAAAGGAAGAATTTGTAAATAGTGCCGTTAAATTTGAAAAACGATATCCGGTAATGATTCGAAGTGGATTTTTATGTATGTTGATTATTCCTCTTGTTTTTCTGATTTTGATGTTTAGCTTGAATTCCAAACTGGTATTTTTAATCCTTTGGATCACTTCTTTAGTAATACTTTGCCTTTATTTGATCTGTCTGGAATATTTTCATGATAAAATGATAAAACAGCTTGCGCTTACCGGCTTATCACCGGAAGAATTATTAGAAAGAATGAAAGAGAAAAAGAAAGAGATAAAACAGGAAAAGGTAGTGTAAAGTAGCCTATGAAAAAATGGAGCTGAAAAAAAGGCTCCATCGGAACCTTGAAAATTGCAGATATGTTAGCTTTCGGCAGCGTACGCCACCCTTGACGGCACACCAAAACAATG
>NZ_VULP01000058.1:0-2564 GCF_009697165.1 Anaerobutyricum soehngenii
GTGAATAATCCGGGTTCCGTGTCCCTGCTGTCCGGACTCAGGAAACCGCAAATCCGTTTTTAAGGAAACCGCCATTCCGGTGGTGGAAACCTTTATCATAAATTCTTAGAATGTAACTATGCACCCCGTGGTGTAAATACATTTTAAGGAGGTCTTGACTATGACCAAATATCGAGAGATTCTTAGGCTCAAAAGCTTGAATCTCAGTCAACAAAACATTGCCGACAGTTGCAATGTTTCAAAAAAGACAGTCAATCGTGTGTTAAAGCGTGCTGCTGAATTAGGTATATCTTGGCCGCTCGATGAAAACGACACCGATGCTGTCCTTGCAGAAAAGTTCTTCCCTTCTGCAAAACAAGTCACATCCCATAAGCGTATGCCTGACTACGACTACATCCGCAAGGAGCTACTCCGTAACGGAGTAAGTAAAAAGCTCCTGTGGACTGAATACATGGAGGATTGCCGTGCCAATGGCGAAGAACCACTCATGTATTCACAGTTCTGCTACCACATCCAACAGGATGAGCAGAAACATCGTGCTACCATGCATATCAACCGGAAACCCGGTGAACAGGTTGAAGTTGATTGGGCAGGTGATCCTGCAACAATCATTGATCCTGATACCGGAGAAATCATTAAAACCTACATATTTGTTGGTGTAATGACTTACAGCCAGTATGCATATGTGGAAGCCTTTCTGGATATGAAGCAGAAATCATGGATTAATGCACATGTCCATATGTACGAGTACTTTGGCGGTGTTGCCAAGATTCTCGTACCGGATAACTGCAAAACTGCAGTTGTTCATAATGGTGGATTTAAAGACCAGCAGATTAATGAAACCTATCAGGAAATGGCCGAACACTATGGCACCGCTATTATTCCGGCGCGTGTCAGGGCTCCCAAGGATAAGCCGAATGCTGAAGGAACGGTAGGAAACATATCTACCTGGATTACAGCAGCACTTCGGGATGAACAGTTCTTCTCCCTTTCCGAATTAAATCGTGCAATCAGAGACAAGCTCGAACTGTTCAACCAAAGGCTCTTTCAAAAGAAAGAGGGTAGTCGGCGAAGCTTATTTCTTGAGGAAGAAAAACCATTGCTGGCACCATTACCTGCTACCCGTTTTGAACTGAGTGACTGGAAAACAGCCACTGTCCAATTCAATTATCACATATCTGTGGACGGAATGCTATACTCAGTTCCTTATGAATACATCAAAAAGAAAGTTGATGTAAAGGCAACAGATACCACTATTGAGATTTTTTACAACCATAACCGCATTGCTTCCCACCGTCGTCTAAAAGGACGCCCTGGGCAGTACAGCACTATCACGGAGCATATGCCGGAAGATCACCAGAAATATCTGGAATGGAATGGCGACCGGTTCCGCAAATGGGCTGAGCGGATTGGCATAAATACGTACACTGTGGTCAATGCAATACTGGCCTCCAAAAGTGTGGAACAACAGACCTATCGAAGTTGTATGGGACTTTTAAAGCTTGCTGAGAAATACTCAGATGCATTGCTTGAAGCAGCCTGTAAAAAGGCTTTATCCTATACATCCTCACCCAGTTACAAGAGTATTAAAAATATCCTTGTAACAGGTTCTGTAAAACCGGAATCAGAAACAACTGAATCCAAGACCACACATAAAGCACATGGCATCACAAGAGGTGCCGATTACTATCGGAGGTAAACACATATGACAAATCAGAGTACAATAGATAAATTAATTGAAATGCGCCTTACTACTATGGCAGATGCATTTCGTAACCAGCTGGATGATCCTAAATTTAAAGAAGTACCATTTGAGGACCGCTTTGGTATGCTGGTGGACATCGAATACAGCAATCGTAAAAATAATCGTCAGAAACGCCTGATCCGTAACGCTGGATTCGACCAGCCGGAAGCAAATATCATGGATATCAACTATACTTCCGGTCGCAAGCTTAACAAGGCTCTTATTAACCGGCTTGCAACTTGCGAATATATATCTGAACACCGGAATCTATTCATTACCGGTGCTACAGGCTGTGGTAAGACTTACATGGCATGTGCCTTTGGCATGGAAGCCTGTAAGCGGTATTACAATACCAAGTATGTCCGTCTTCCAGATCTGCTTATTGATCTGGAAATAGCAAGGACAGAAGGTAACTATCGAAAGGTCATGGCTAAATACGCAAACCCACTGGTTCTCATTCTTGATGAATGGCTCCTTCTAAAACCAACGGAAGCCGAGCAGAAAGATATCTTCGAACTCCTTCATCGCAGACGCAAGAAATCATCTACGATTTTCTGCTCTCAGTATGAATTTGAAGAATGGTACGATCAGCTTGGTGGTGATGACAGTCCTCTTGCAGATGCAATCATTGACCGTATTGCTCATGACAGTTATCGAATAAATATCACAAGCATTGATGCTGAACATGATCGATCAATGCGAGAGGTATATGGCTTGGATAAAGCATTACGCGAGTAAACTCGCATAAGCGGTTCCCGCAAGCCCGGACAGACGGTTTCCCGTCTGCCGGATTTGCGGTGTTACCGCACAGGAATATTCA
>NZ_VULP01000059.1:0-2402 GCF_009697165.1 Anaerobutyricum soehngenii
TCGGCTGTTTGAAAAAATTCTGAAATGCCGTATCAAGATGCCTGAGTGATTGTTGTAATGCGATACTATCTGCTTCCTTTAAAAATCTGTATTCTTCTGTTTTCTTCATTGCAGCCATTTCTTTTGCGCAAATGGTATATGTTACGTTTGTCTTGTTCTCCTCGTACTGCCTGATCTTTCTATCAAGCCAATGATTGTATACCATTCTGACACATCCAAAAGTTCTGGCAAACAAAATCTTCTGTTCATCATTGGGATATATTCTGAATTTATATGCTCTGTTTGCCACCATGCCACTTCCCTTTCCGCGAAACCCCACCTGCGATACTTGAACACAAGCACAAGATGATAGTATAGTAAGAATACTAAATGTGCGTTATTATCTCAATTGATTGTATCTCAATTTTTTATTATTCGACTAAAGATACTATACTATAATTAGTATCCTCTATCAAGTAGATAGCAGACGCAATTCATCTTCCACCTTAGAGGTCGGAGTCTTCTTGCTGTAAGAGGATAAATGTATCGGCAGCCATTACTACTGCCTTTTCCAAATTCTAATACCTGCTCCTGTCTGCTATCACCCAAGTGCCACATCCAGAATCATCATTAAGCTAAACCCAACTGCAAAGAAAACCGTACCAATATTTGAGTGCTGTCCCTGCGACATTTCTGGGATTAGTTCTTCAACCACGACATAAAGCATAGCCCCTGCTGCAAAGCTCAGCAAATATGGTAATGCCGGGATTATCAGCTGTGCAGCAATAATTGTCAATACTGCGCCAATCGGTTCGACCACCCCTGAAAGTACACCACCTAAAAATGCCTTTCCCTTACTTTCTCCCTCTGCCCTAAGCGGCATGGATATAATTGCTCCTTCCGGAAAATTCTGAATAGCAATTCCAAGTGATAACGCAAGTGCACCTGTTGATGTAATCTGTGTATTTCCAGCAAGAAATCCTGCATACATTACACCGACTGCCATACCTTCCGGAATGTTATGCAATGTGACCGCCAACACCATCATCGTAGTACGACCAAGCCTGCTTTTCGGTCCCTCTGCCTGATTACTTCCAACATGAAGATGTGGAATCAAATGATCGAGTGTGAGTAAAAATAATATACCAATCCAGAACCCAGCAACTGCCGGAACAAATGATAAGTCTCCCATATTCTCAGATTGTTTAATGGCCGGAATCAGAAGACTCCAGATTGAAGCAGCAACCATTACACCTGCTGCAAATCCTGTAAGTGCACGTTGCACTGATTTGCCCAGCGTTTTTTTCATAAAAAATACACACGCTGCACCCAGCGTTGTTCCAATAAATGGAATTAATATGCCAAAAAAAGTATTCATTAGCTTTGCATTTTCCTTTCTTTAAAACCGGAAAAACTACTATTTTGTAGTCTTTCATACTATTTTAATATTAGTTGTAACTAACTTATCTATATAAAAGAAACCGTGAGAAAGTAAAACTGTAATTTCACACGGTTTTTTTTCTGTCTTTTTAGTATATCACTTACGGAATGATATAACAACAAAATTCTTTTAACAATGTTTCTAATTTTTTCTGGTCAATCACAGTCATGCTCTAATAGATGGTGATTGAATTTTTCTTTTTTACTAAATGACAGATTGTTATCATCACTTTTTCAATATCTAAAGGCTTCGCCAGATGAGCATTCATCCCTACGGCAATGCACTTTTCAGCATCTTCCTGAAATGCATTCGCTGTCATAGCTATAATCGGTATTGTTTTTGCATCTGAACATTCTAACGACCTGATTTTCTTCGTAGCTGTATATCCATCCATAACAGGCATCATCAGATCCATCAGAATTGCATCAAATGTTCCTGTTGGTTTCTCTTTAAATAATTCCACTGCCTGCTGCCCATCCTCCACTCTGGTAACCAACGCTCCGTCATCTTCGAGAACTGTCTTCGCTATTTCCGCATTCAGCTCGTTATCCTCTACAAGGAGAATTCTTGTTCCTTTTATCGTGTGAATTTCGGGTGGCTTCATGGTATTCTGATTTCCATACACCTCTTCTTTCGATGCTATGTCAAAAGAAAAATCTACCGTAAATTTTGTTCCAATGCCCTGTCTGCTTTCTACCTGAATACTTCCACCCATTAGTTCTATCATGGATTTGATAATAGAAAGTCCTAGCTCGGTTCCCTGCACCTTATTTTCTGTAGTGGTATGTTCTCTGGAAAATTCTTCATAGACATGCGGAAGATATTCCTCACTCATACCAATGCCCGTATCTTCACGTCAACTACCCACGACCTAAAGGTCATGGGCTTGTAACTGCCCAGTCGTACTAACGGCTTACACCTCCGACCTTTAATCCCCGATAGATATTGCTATCTAAAGTGGCGTTACATCATAGGGTGGTTG